>JBDTNP010000398.1:0-4896 GCA_039933695.1 Betaproteobacteria bacterium
ATACGCTCAATCTCGCCAGCACGATCATCGCGAACAACACCGACAGGAACGGTGCGAACGCAATCTTCGATCTGGGCAATTCCGCCGTCAATGCCACCAACAGCTTGATCGACAATGTCGGCGGGTTCACCTTCGGCACCAATACGGCGAACATCACCGGCCAAAATCCGCTGCTCGGGCCGCTTGCGAACAACGGCGGACCGACGCAGACGCATGCGTTGCTCTCCGGCAGCCCTGCAATCGACACAGGATCGAATCCGCTGGCGCTGTCGTTCGACCAGCGCGGCACAGGGTTCGCGCGTACCGTCGGTGCGCAGACCGACATCGGCGCGTTCGAGGTCCAAGCCGGCGGTCCCCCGCCACCGCCTCCTCCTCCGCCAGCTCAAATCCCGATTCCGACGTTGTCGCAGTGGGGAACGGTTGCGCTGAGCGCATTACTTGGTGCGTGGGCACTCGTCACCGGGTTGGGACGACGACGAAGACGAAGACCGAAGGATTAGTAGCAGTTCAACGGGCGGCGAGGCCGCCCGTCGTTTTTGGGGCACTCTACGCTGCTATGATGGTGGCGCTTTTGACTTCGGCATTTTCATCGTGTCTGACTACCTGCACGCTCTCGAACAACAGTCGATCCACATCATTCGCGAAGCCTACGCGCGGCTGAAGCCGCTCGCGATGCTGTGGTCGCTGGGCAAGGATTCGAACACGATGGTCTGGCTCGTGCGCAAGGCGTTTCTGGGCCGCGTTCCGTTCCCGGTGATACTGCTCGATACCGGCAACGAGTTTCCGGAGGTTTATGCATTCCGGGACCGCCTGCTTGCCGAATGGGGCCTCGATTACGTCAACGCAGCGTGTCCCCCTGTCGAGGCGACCGACGCGACGCTGCCGCCGGCCGCGCGCGCCGCGGCGCGCAAGACGCTGGGATTGAAAGCGATCATCGCCGAGCGGGGTTTCCGCGCAATCCTGCTCGGCATCCGCCGGGACGAGCAGCTGATCCGCGGCAAGGAGCGCGTGTTCAGTCCGCGCCGGCCCGACGGAAGCTGGGACTTTCGCGACCAGCCGGCCGAGTTCTGGGACCACTATCAAACCGACTTTCCGGCCGACGTGCACGTGCGGGTGCATCCGCTGCTGGCATGGACCGAGCTCGATATCTGGCGGTATGTCGAGCGCGAGCGCATTCCGGTCTGCGAGCTCTATTTCGCCCGCAACGGCAAACGCTATCGCTCGCTTGGCGAGTCGGACATCACGTTTCCGATCGATTCCAACGCGGCGACGATTCCCGAGATCATTGCCGAGCTCGAGCACACCCGGCAAAGCGAGCGCGCGGGCCGGGCGATGGATCACGAGCGGGAAGACACGTTCGAACGGCTGCGCGCGGCCGGCTACATGTGATGGAGCGTCCGGCCCCGCTGACGTTCGTCCTCGCCGGGCACGTCGATCACGGGAAGTCATCGCTGCTCGGCCGGCTGCTGCACGAGCTCGACCTATTGCCCGCGGGCAAAGCCGAAGAGCTGGCGGCGATGTCGGCCCGGCGCGGGGTCCCGCTCGAATGGTCGTTTGTGCTCGACGGCTTTCAGGCCGAGCGCGACCAGGCGATCACGCTCGACACGACGCGCGTGCGGCTCAAGACGCCGCATCGCGAGTTCATCGTCATCGATGCGCCCGGACACAAGGAACTGCTGAAAAACATGATCGGCGGCGCGTCGTCGGCGGCAGCCGCGCTGCTGGTGCTCGACGTCCAGGCGGGCAGCGAAGAGCAGACGCTTCGCCACGCATATTTGCTTAAGCTGCTGGGCGTGCATGCGTTGCTGGTCGCGATCAACAAAATGGACCTCGTCGATTACGCCGAAGACGCCTTTAGCGCGCGCGAGAGAGAGGTCACCGTCGCGCTGCAAATAATCGGGATCGCGCCCTCCGCGATCGTTCCGGTATCGGCCAGGGACGGCGCCAACCTGCGCGAACGCGGCGCGATGCCCGGCTGGTATCGCGGCCCGTCGCTGGTCGATGCGCTCGAAGCGCTGCCGGCGCCGACGCCGGAACGCGCACTGCCGCTGCGCATGCCGATACAGGACGTTTATCGCCAGGGTGATCGTCGCGTGCTTGCTGGCCGCCTTGATTCGGGTCGTCTCGCAATCGGCGACGAGCTGGTATTTTCGCCGTCGGGGCGCGCTGGCAAGGTCGCCGAGCTCCTGGCGTGGCCCGCCGCGCCGCCGGATGCCATCGAGGCAGGCGGCAATGCTTCGATCGTGCTCGACCGGCCGCTGGTGGTCGAGCGCGGGGACATGGCGAGCCATCGAGAGCACGCGCCAAAGCTGACCGCGGTGTTCGATGCCGAGATCTTCTGGCTTTCGGCAGCACCGCTGGTCCCGGGCCGCGAGCTGACGATGCAGCTGGGGACACGCGTCGCCGGAGTGCGCGTACAGGCGATCCGACACCGCATCGATGTGGCGACGCTGGCGCCGGAATTGGCGAGCACGATCGCGGCCGGAGAAATCGCCAGTGTGACCTTGCGCGCGCACGAACTGATCGCGGTCGACGATTTTGCGGCGATGCCTGCAACCGGGCGTTTTGTCCTGCGCGACGCTTTTGTCACGGTCGGCGGAGGCATCATCGACGCCAGCGGCTATCCCGATCACCGCGGAATGCCGGAACGGGCTCGGAATCTTACGCCGATGCGCCACCAGGTGACCGAAGCCGAGCGCGCTTCGCGGTTCGGACACGCGGGGGCGGTCGTATGGCTGACCGGCTTGTCGGCCGCCGGGAAATCGACGCTGGCGATGGCGCTGGAGCGGCGCCTGTTCGACGGCGGCTACGCGACCTACGTGCTCGACGGCGACAACGTGCGGCGCGGCTTGAATGCCAACCTGGGCTTCTCGCCCGAGGACAGGCAGGAAAACATCCGCCGCGTCGGCGAGGCTGCCGCCTTGTTCGCCGAAGCCGGATTCGTCTGCATCACCGCGTTCATCTCACCCTATCGCGACGACAGGCGCCGGGCACGGGCAGCGGTGGCCAAAGGCCATTTCCTCGAAGTCTACGTCCAGGCCGATCTAGCCGCCTGCGAGGCGCGCGACCCGAAAGGGCTGTATCGGCGGGCGCGCGAAGGCGAGCTCAAGGATTTCACCGGTATCGACAGCCCGTACGAAGAGCCGCAGGCGCCCGACCTCATCCTCGACACGACGCAAGAGGACATCGCCACCTGCGTCGACAAGCTCACCGAATTCGTCGTAGCGCGCTGCCGCGTCTAGCGGACGGGCAGTGCGTGCGCCCCGGTTTAGTTCGGGCCGCCCTTGGGCGGAATGTAGATCGAGCTGCCGCGATTCATCATGTCGTCGATCGCGTTCTTGTTGGTGACGCCCTTGACGTTTGCGGACGTGCTGTTATCGCGCACTGGCAAGCGGCTGCCTGTTACATAGGCCTTGTCGTCGGCCGACTCGGTTTCGGCAGCCTGTGGACTCGGTGCCGTGGCGCAGCTGGCAACGACGGTCGCGGCGATCGCTGCAAGGATCAGATCGTAACGATTCATTTCAACACCCATAGGCGCCGCACGCGCGACGAAGGGCCGAGTGTAACCCAGGCGAAGAAGCTGCGCGAGCCCCAGCTAGGCGTTTTTGGGCTGCTTCATTCCTTCGGCGGAACGTAACCCGAGGCAACGTCGGCACCGCCGCCGAAGAAATGCCGCTCCATCTGCTCGACCAGATACTTGCGCGCCCGCGGATCGGCGAGGCTCAGGCGGTTCTCGTTGACCAGCATCGTCTGCTGTTTGAGCCACTGCGCCCAGGCCTCTTTGGACACGTTCTCGTAGATCCGCTTGCCGAGCTCGCCCGGATAGGGCGGAAAGTCGAGTCCTTCCGCCTCGCGTCCCAGCTTGATGCATTGAACCGTGCGTGCCATTGCTTGCGCCCTCGTGCGATTGATCGCCAGCGTGAATTATCGCACGCTGCGTCGAGCCCGCCTCGGGCCCGCGCCGCCGCTTGGTCGTCGATCGCGCGGAGCTTGGCTAGGCCAGGCTTTTCTCGTAAACCAGCGAGCGCCGCTGCCAGTTGTAAAGGTCGCGCTTCTGTTGCGGAAGCCGCGACGGGTCGCTCTCGACGAAGCCGCGCTCGACGAACCAGCCGGACGTTCGCGTAGTCAGGACGAACAGGCGCGACAGGCGAAGCTTGCGCGCGCGCTGCTCGATCTCGTGCAGCAGCGCCTCGCCGTAGCCTTCACGACGGAAGTCTGGATGCACGGCCAGCGCGGCAAGCTCGCCGGCCTTCTCGCCGGGGAAGGCATACAGCGCCGCGCAACCTACGATTATGTCGTCGTGCTCGGCTACGACGAAGCGCTCGATCTCCATCTCCAGGCGCTCGCGCGAACGGCGCACCAGCACCCCCTGATCCTCCAGCGGCTCGATGATCGCCAGGATGCCGCCGACGTCGTCGATCGTCGCGCTGCGCAGGTGGGCAAGCGGCGCGGCGGCGACCATCGTGCCCACGCCGTCGCGCGTGAAGAGCTCGAGCAGCAGCGCGCCGTCGTGATGGCGGGAAATCAGATGCGCGCGCTTGACGCCGTTTTCGCAGGCGCGGATCGCGCCGGGCAGGTAGTGCTTGACGTCGGCCGGCAGCTTGCGCCCGCTGGCGAGCAGCGCCTCCGCGTCGTGCGTCGAAAGCTCGCTCAGCAGCTGGCGGCGGCCGTTGCGAACGCCGTCGGTTTCCATCAGGAAAATCAGCTTGTGCGCCGAAAGGTGGACCGCGACCTGGGTCGCGACCTCTTCCAGCGCGAGGTTGAATATCTCCCCGGTCGGCGAGTATCCGAGCGGGGACACCAGCACGACGTCGCCGTCGTCGAGCCGTTGTCGTATCGCCGACACGTCGACGCGGCGGACTTCGCCGGTCCATTGCATGTCGACGCCGTCGAGCA
>JBDTNP010000399.1:0-3995 GCA_039933695.1 Betaproteobacteria bacterium
GGCGTCGGCGCGCCATGCGTCGCCCACCGTGTGTGTGAAATACCGGTGGTGCCGGAGATGCCGGTGGAGCTCGCCCGCGACGCGAGATCGGCGACCCGCGCGGTGCTGACCAGCCGGTGCAATCCGCCGTTGATGACCGCCAGCCCGGACGAATCGTAGCCGCGATACTCGAGCCGGCGGATGCCCTCGATCAGCGTCGGTACGACATTTTCGCGCGCGACCGCGCCGACGATCCCGCACATGATCAGCCTCGCGCCTTCACCGGCCGCTTCCAGCCCGGCACGGTGACCTGCTTGTTGTGTGAGATCGTGAGCTCCCCCGCGGGCACTTCGCGGCTGATGGTCGCCCCGGCCCCGATCGTCGCCCCCTTGCGCACGGTCACCGGCGCGATGAGCTGGGTGTCCGATCCGATGTGCACGTCGTCCTCGATCACCGTCCGATGCTTGTTCGCGCCGTCGTAGTTGCAGGTGATCGTGCCTGCGCCGATGTTGACGTCGCGGCCGACCGTCGTATCGCCGACGTAGGCCAGGTGGTTCGCCTTGCTGCGCTCGCCGACAACGCTCGCTTTCACCTCGACGAAGTTGCCGATGTGAACCTCGTCCGCCAGACGCGTGCCGGGCCGGATGCGCGCGTACGGGCCGATTCGACAGCGCGCCCCGATGTCGGCGCCGTCGATATGCGAATACGGCGCGATCGCCGTCGCTGCGCCGATTTTCGCGTCTCTGAGAATGCCGTAAGCCCCGATGCTGACCGCATCGCCAAGCACCACGTCGCCTTCGAAAATGCAGCCGATGTCGATCGTCACGTCACGGCCGCAGCTCAGCGTGCCGCGCACATCGATGCGCGCCGGGTCGGCCAGCGTGACGCCGGCATCGAGCAGCGTGTCGGCCTGTATGCGTTGATAAATTCGCTCGAGCTGCGCCAGGTCGCGCTTGCTGTTGATGCCCAGCGTCTCGTCCGCGCTGGCCGGATGCGTCGTTTCGACCGGAATGCCGTCGGCGACGGAGAGCGCGATCACGTCGGTCAAATAATACTCGCCGCCGGCATTGCGATTGTCGATCCTCGGCAGCCAGCGCGCGAACGCCGCGGTCGGCGCAGCCATGATGCCGGTGTTGATTTCCCTGATCGCCCGCTGTTCCGGTGTGGCGTCCTTGTGCTCGACGATCGCTGCGACCTTGCCGTCCGCGCCGCGGACGATCCTTCCGTAACCGGAGGGATCGTCGAGCTCGACGGTCAGCAGCGAAAGAATGCCTTGCTGCGCGCGTTCGGCGACCTGGCGCAAGGTCTCGGCCCGCGCGAGCGGATCGGCGCCGAACATCACCAGCGTGACGCCGTCGGCGCCTAGTTCCGACAGCGCGCATTTCAACGCATCGCCGGTGCCGCGCGGCGGGTCCTGGCGCGCCCAGGTCAGGTCGGGATCGGCGAAGCGCTCGCGCACCTCGCTTCCGGAATCTACGACGCAGATGGCTCGCGGCTCGAGCTTGCGCGCCGTCGCCAACACGTGTGCGAGCAGCGGCCGGCCGCCGAGCGGCTGAAGCACCTTGGGCAGCGATGAGCGCATGCGCTTCCCCTGTCCGGCGGCAAGAATGGCGATTTGCAGCGACGATTGCATCAGGCGCGAATTATCGCATTTTGCGCGGCGGGCCGGCATTCTTCGCCGCGACACCAACGCGTGCCGCACGTAATGTGCGATACATGCGAAAATGGCGCGCATATCGCCCAATCTGTCGCGCGACGGCGACGACGATCGTCTCCAAGGACCGCTGCATCGCGATACGCGCGCACACATGACCGTCATTGCCGTGTTCAACCAGAAGGGCGGCGTCGGCAAGACGACGACTGCGCTCAACCTGCTCGCGGGCCTGGCGCAGATGAAGCACCGGCCGCTTGCCATCGACCTCGATCCGCAGGCGCATCTTTCCGGGATATTCGGCGTTCGGCCGCGGCTCGCCGACGAGTCGGTCTATTCGTTTTTCGTGCGCCAACGCCCTCTTGCCGACGTCACCGAGATCGCGGCCAGCGGCGTGATGGTATGTCCGGGCCACCTCGACCTGTCCAAGCTCGACACCATGCTGGGCAAGGGCGTCAACGTGGTGACGCGGCTGCGGACGGCGCTGCGCGCACCGGGCGTCGTTCCCGGTCCCGTCGTCATCGACTGTTGTCCACTGCTTGGCGTGCTGTCGCTGAACGCAATTTTCGCCTGCGATCTGGTGGTCGTCCCGGTCTCCGCCGACTACCTGGCGCTGCAGGGCGCGCAACAGGTCGAGCGCGCGCTCAATGCGCTGGAACCGGTGTTGAAGTCGCGGCTGCCGCGACGCTATCTGCTGACGCGATTCGACGCACGACGCAAGATGAGCTCGGAAGTCGCCGACCTGATGGCGATGGCGTTCCGGCCCGAGGAGATCTGCGCAACGCGGATTGCCGAAAACGTAAGTCTGGCGGAAAGCCCGGCACGGCAGCTCGACGTGTTCCGCTACGCGCCGGCGAGCGCCGGTGCACGCGACTACAAGGCGCTGGTCGAGGAGCTAGTGGCTGCCGGACTTGCGTAGCATCGAGCGTGCGATCGTCGGCACGCCCATCGCGGCGTCGGTGTTGCTGATGATGCTGATGACGCCTTCGATGTCCATCGGATCACCGCGGCGGACCGCCTCGCTATTGCAGCTGATGACCTGGCAGTGATGGTACATCTGCCGCAGCCGGCGTTCCGCATCTTCGCGGTTCGCCGCCATGATGCAGATGTTGTCGACGCGCTGGCCGCTGCGCGTGCGAATGTTGAAGCCGAAGCGGGTCATCACTTCCCTCCGTGTAAGGCGCCCGCAGCGCGTTCTTTAGCGCGCTATCCGAAGCGCCGCGGACCCCGGGCGTCTGGGGTTGCCATCATACGCTCGCCTTGCGATGCAAATATCGTACCGAGAACCCTGTGTGGGATACGTGCGGCAGCTCCGGGCTGGACCCGCTTCGGGCCCACTGTCTCCAGATGGCGACGCCCGCGTTGGCACGGTTGCAGGGAATCGAAAGTGACCGCTCACATACGCACTCGCCCCCAGTTCGCCGAACGGGCAGCTGTGGAGTACCAGGATTTCCGATGCTGGTGCCGTCTGCCGTCAGTAACGTCAGGCTTGCGCGCATTGAAGGGGCTGGCAAGCCGGTGCACAATCGCGTCCACTGAAAGCACCGGAGAGATGATGTTTTGCGCCCAGTGCGGTCAGCTCGTCGCCGAGGGGATGAAATTCTGCCCGCATTGCGGCGCCCCGGTAGTCGCACCGGCCCCCGCCGCCGCGCCGGAAAACGAAGAAGCGCCGGCGGGTCCGGCGGCGCTTCCCGATCCTGAGGGCGGCGACGCCGGCGCCACCGCCGGTGGCTTGGTCGCGCGGGTCAAGGCGATCCTGTTGGCGCCGTCGGCCACCTGGCCGGCGATCGCCGCCGAGCCGTCGTCTGCCGGGGCAATCTACGGCCGGTATGTCGCGCCGCTGGCCGCGATCGGTGTCATCGCGGCATTCATCGGCCACACGGTCATCGGCTACAACGTTCCGCTGCTCGGCCACATGCGCATCGGCATCGTTGCCGGCCTGGGTGCGGCCGCCCTTGGCTACTTGATGTCGTTCGTCAGCGTGTTCGTGATCGCCTGGCTGGTCGACTTGCTCGCGCCGACCTTCGGCGGCCAGCGCGATCCGCTGCGCGCGCTGAAGCTCACGGCCTACAGCTATACGCCGGCGTGGGTCGCCGGCATTCTCCAGCTCGTTCCCGCCCTGGGCGTGCTTGCACTGCTTGCCGGATTGTACGGTTTGTACCTGCTTTATCTGGGGCTGCCGGTGCTGATGCGCTGCCCGAAGGAAAAGTCTCTCGCCTATACGATCGTGCTGATCCTGTGCACGATCGTCGTCTCGGTAGTCATAGGAGTCCTGAGCACCTGTGCGATGACCGGTCTGGGCCTGGCCGGGATCGGCGCAATGGGCCGGCTCGGCACCCCCGCCGGCAGCGCCGAGACATCGGAC
>JBDTNP010000400.1:0-2010 GCA_039933695.1 Betaproteobacteria bacterium
CGCGACGGCGCGACGGATCAGCGCTTCGCCGGCGGCAAACTCGCCCTGGTCGATCTTGCAAACGCCGAGGTTGAGCAGGCACTGGAAGTCGTCGCGTTCAACTTCGAGCGCGCGCTCGTAGTTGGCAATCGCTTCGTCGAGGCGGCCTCGTGCCTGCAGCAGGACCGCCAAGTTGGCATGCGTGGCACATGCGTCCGGGTCGGCAGTAAGCGCCTTGCGCACACGCGCCTCGGCGTCGTCGAGGTGGCCAACCGAGAAGTCCAACCAGCCCGATGTGATCTGGAATGCCACCGAATGCGCGCCAGCCGACTCGGCGCGGGAGGCCGTCGCCCGCGCCTCGCTGAGACGACCCCAGGCGTGCAAGGTTGAGGCGCGCGCCGCCAGCAGGCTATGGCTGTCCGGCGCTGCGTCAATTGCACGATCGATCAGGGCGAGGGAGGCCGCATATTGGCCCGTCGCCTCCAGCGCATGCGCTGCTTCCACAACGCCGGGCGCTTCGGGGTCTTCCGAGTCCGCCGGGCTTTCGCCCGATACGACTTTCGTGGGCAGCTTGCCTCTCGACTCCGTGCTCGCGCCAACCAGCTTTCGCAGCAAACCCAAGATCGCGATCCTTGTCCCTTTGCGATCGGCTGATTATATCGACGTGCGCGATCGTCCTTCGCCGTCTCAAAAAAAAGGCCGACGGGCAAATGCCCGCCGGCCTCGGTGCATTGTCCGTTTTCGCTCTATCAGCGGAAGTTCGACGGAACGTATTTGGCGTCACAGCCGCCATGCGAGCCCGTCCAACCGGTGATTTCAGGCAACGCGGCGAACGTAGGCGTCAGTATTAACGTACAATCGCCCGCTTTCGAACCGGTGGCTTGGGTAATGACACTTATGACACCGTTCCCGGTTACGTCCAGTGAGGCGACGTAGGTTGTTGCCGTGCTCGAGCAACCGGCGGTATCGGCGTCGAGAGGCCATGCATTTTTGGTCGACACGTATTCGCTAATCGACGTCTTGCAGGCGGCAGCAGCGGCCACGCCTTCCGACATCTTCGATCTGATGATGTAGTCCTGATACGCCGGCAGCGCGATGGCCGCCAGAATACCGACGATCGCAACGACGATCATCAGCTCGATCAGGGTGAAACCCTGTTGTATTCGCTTCATTGCGATCTCCATAACGTTAGTAAGTACTCCCTAACCCTTCGCATCAGGGGATGCCGGAGACCGAGTTGCAATAGATATGCCAGCTTATGTCGTCGGCATCGAAGGGGCCAAAGCGAGCGGATCCGCCCGGCGTAAACCGGGTCCGAGAATCAGCATCTCCGCCATCTCGAATGTCGGGGTCGAACGACGAAGCGTCGCTTATGACATCAGCATGTGACGCTCAGCGTCACATCGTGACGCTGAATGTCGGTGGCAAACGGGGAAGTGACAATTTCCGGCGCGATAAGGCAAACAGATTCATGCAGTTGTAAGTCACAAGCCGGTTATTTGGCGGCGTTTTTACCGTTTTGTTCAGCTTGCGCCCCGCCGCCCCGCTGAGCAGCCCCGATGGAAGCGCCCGGCGCCGCAGCATCGGCGAATTCCAGCCGCGTGCCCAGGATTTCGATCACATCCCCGGCCGCCAGGCCATGTCCGTCGGCTCCCGCCGGGCGGCCATTGAGCGACGGGGGCGCTCCTTCGACAGGCTTCAGCCGGAACCCGTCGCCCGATCGCTCGACTGCGGCCAGCTGCACGCCGGCGCGGCCGATCGTCGTCCGCTCACGGGTCAGTGCCACGGCCTGTCCTGCCTTGTAGCCCGACAGAAACTTGAGCCTCGGACCGTCGGCGACGGCGCCATCGGGAGGTGCCGGCGGGACCGGATTGGCGGCAACGGCTAGGTTCCTTTGGGTCGACTCGTCGGCCTTGGCCGGCTCCGGCGGCGTCGCGCCGTCGCGCCGCACGACCGCCGAGCTCGCCCTCCGCGTTCGCACGATGGGCTTGGCCATCTCGACCTTGTCGCCCAGGTCGCCGACCGCCTCGC
>JBDTNP010000401.1:0-3098 GCA_039933695.1 Betaproteobacteria bacterium
GTCGCCGCTGCGCCAAGGGTCGATGGCGCATCGCTGAGCGCGATCAGATCGAGTGCGGCGCCAACCAGCGGCACTTGCGCCAGGCGCACGCCGAGAGACAGTTCGAACGGTGCGCCGCTTTGCAAATGACCGGGCAGGATCGACGCGGGGTCGAGGATGTCCTGCGCCAGCGCTAGCACGTCATCGCGGCGCTCGCCGAGATTCTCGACCACAATGCCTATCCGCGTTCCCGGACGCTCGATCGCGATCGCGCGCGCCCAGCGAAGCGCGGCGGCGATTTCGTCGCGCGGCGTACTTGTGGTCGTGCGCGAGACCCGCGCGTCTCGCGCCGGCAAGCTTTCGACCTCGCGCAACGTCGCGCCCGCGCCTTCGAGCGCCGTGAACAGCCGCGTCTGCTGCGGCGTGAGCTCGATGAATCCCACCAGCAGAATCGTACGGGATTCGGCCGCGATGACGGCGGCTTGCGCCGCGAGGACATCGGCCGCATGCGCGATGTCCACGACGCCGAGCCGGCGCGTTCGTGCCAGATACGTATCGGCCCAGGCGGCAAAGAGCGAAGGGTCCTGCTCGTCGCCCTGCTGTCGCCAGCTACGCCAGCTTTCGCCGCCCGCGCCCCAGGCGTGGACATGTGACCACGCTTCCGAGGCAAGTGCAGCGGCGCCGCGCACGTCAGCGAGCGCCGCGCCCGAGTCCTCGATCACGCGCTGCCACAGCGCGATGGCCTGAGCGGCGCTCAACAGCGTCCGCGGTTCGGCAGCGGCGTCGTGCGCGAGGATGGTTTCCCAGAGCGTGGCGAGCCATCCTGCGTACGGGAGGATCCCCGGCGTCGGCCAGGCGCGCTGCCCGCTCGCCGCCAGCGCCAGGTCGAACTCGGCGTGCAGCCGTCGGGCCAGACGTCGATTGGGGGTAACGGCGATTGCGCCGTCGGCGAGCGCGGACAGGAGAACGTTCATTGCCCGCCATGGTATCCGAGCGCGCGAGATCGACTATGTTGCTCCCTGCGTCGCCCGTGACGGCGCAACGCAGACGACCATGGGTTTGCTTTGAGGACGCGCTAGGGCGCCCAAGGCACGCGACTGCGCGAACCGCTGGTCAGTCGTCGCCCGCCACCGCCGCCAGAGGCCGGAATTCAGCCGGGCTGCGTGATCCGTTATCCGACGCGCTGACGGCCGCCGCCATCAGTTCCTGCCCGTTGATCGTGCCATGCGTCCGCGGCAGGGAGCTCGGCGCCGGCGCGAACCATTCACCGCACCAGTCGTCATCGCGCACGACCGGCCAGATGCCTTCGACCACGTACGACTTGGCGCTCTGCGGAATGTGGGGACTGAGCTGCGGCGAATGACGGCGGCACTGCCCCCACATCGTCGTGCGACCGTCGGTCGACCGTCCATCCTTGCGATCGTAGAACTGGCAATTCTGGCATTTTTTCACGGTGCCGCTTCTCCGCTCGTTGTTTGTTCGTATCCGCTCGCCGCGCCGCGAAGGGCAGCTCGATCACGCACCGCGCGGCGAGTCAATACTGTCATCACCGTGCCGGTTCAGATCGGCCTGATGGTTCGTCCGGACGGCCGACCGTGCTATGCCGCCCAGGCGCGAATCGCGGCCAGCAACGGCGTCGGCACATTCTGCACGCGACGCGTGCGGGGTATTTTTGCCTGTTCGTCGAGGAGTGCCTTCAATTCGGCATCGGCCTCGGCTGCACTGCGCTCGAGCTGCTCGTCGTAGACGTGCCGCTGCTCGGGGTCGGACAGCAGGGCGTGCGCTTCATGAATCAGGCGCACCAGCGTTTCGTCGGTGCCGGCGTCCAGCCGTTGTTTGATCGTCTGGTAAGCCGCTTCGATGCGCGCTGCCGATGCACCGGGCGGTAAATCGAGGTAATCGTAGTAGGTGTACAGCACGACTAACTCCTTAAATAGTTTGGATTCGGCTGGGCCGAGGCCCTGGTGGACATGGCTACGCAACATCCATGCCATTGGCGCTGGAAGAGCGCCGATCCGACGCACAAACGCCTGATTGTTTGAGTGAAGCCGCCGTGCGGCGCGCGCCCCGAACACGCTCATGCGACGTCAGGCAGGCCGTGACGCAACGTCGACCGGGCTGCCGTGGTGCGGCAAGGCGAGCGTGCTAAAGCATGCGCAATGAGGTCGCGCAGCGCGGTGGAGGAAAAGCGCGATCGAGCGCTTCGCATGCGGCTCGATCGAGGTGCAGATTCGCGGCCGACAAATTGTCGTGCACATGCGCAATGTCTGCCGCCTTTGGGATCACGGCAACGTCGCGTTGCTGCAGCAGCCACGCGAGCGCGACTTGCGCCGCGGTCGCACCGATCCTCGTTGCAATCGCCTGCAGCGCGCGGTCCCGCAGCAATCGTCCCTGGTCCAGCGGCGAATACGCCATCAGCGCGATGCGCGCGCCGCGGCACAGCGGGACGAGATCCCACTCGACACCGCGCGCGCCGAGGTTATAGAGCACCTGATTGGCCGCGCACTCGTCACCGCCGTGCAGCGCCAGCAGCTCCTCGATGTCGCTGCTATCGAAATTCGACACGCCCCAGGCGCCGATGCTGCCGTCGGCCTGCAGCGCCTGGAACGCGGCGACAGTCTCGGCAAGAGGCACGTCGCCGCGCCAGTGCAGCAGGTACAGATCGATGTGATCGGTGCCCAGGCGCTTGAGACTGCGCTTGCATGCGGCGACCGCGCCGCGACGGCTGGCGTTGTGCGGGTAGACCTTGCTGACCAGAAACATCTGCTCGCGCCGGCCCGCGATCGCTTCGCCGACGATTTTTTCGGCTTCACCTTCGCCGTACATCTCCGCCGTGTCGATCAGCGTCACGCCGAGATCGATGCCAGCCTTGAGCGCCGCGATCTCCCGCTCGCGCCGGTCGCGGCGCTCGCCCATGCGCCAGGTGCCTAAGCCCAGCACGGGCATCGCCGCGCCCGAGCGCAACGCAATCGTCGGAAGGGCTGCTGCCACGGCACGCCTTTTCGCTGGATTCGCCTGCCCGAGACGATAGCGCAACCGTTCTGCGCGGGCGAGGCCCGTCCGGCCGGATTACAATACGATCATCCCGCCGATCCGCGATGCCACTCGACCGTTCAGCC
>JBDTNP010000402.1:0-1805 GCA_039933695.1 Betaproteobacteria bacterium
CCGCGGCGGGATCGTAGACGCTGTGATCGGCGCAGCAATGGATCACGTTGCCGTCGGAGGTCGGTGAGCGTTCCGACTGAAAGTGGATGAACGAGATGTCACGCGTCGGATACGCGAGCTTGTGCGCGCAAATCGCCGAGTACGAAACCACCGAGTGCGCAGGGCCGACGCCGCCGGTCCATGCGTAGCTCGCGCCGTCGGCGCGCAACACCTTGGCGGCGGCGGCCACCGGCCGGCCGAGATCGAGCAGGAAGCACGGTGTTCCCGCATAAGGATAGTTGAATACGTAGTTAGTCCGCAGCGCGAGGTCGCCGAGGCTGATCGGCGCGCCGTGAACATCGACCAGCTTCGAGCGCGCATACAGGCGCGGCTCGGCACCGGCCCACGCATCGCCGAGCGAGCCAAGCTGTGCGGCGCCGGCAACCATCGTGCAGGTGCGCAGGAATTGTCGTCGTTCCATCGTCTTCCTTCCTCTTCGGTTGCGCGCCGCTGCAACGCGGCACGCAAGGGCCGCACCGCTCGCCGGCGCCGCCCAGGGCCATCGCGCCGGCTACGAACCCAGGCCGGCGAGGACGCGCACGTGCGCGGTCGCGCTGCGGCCAAGCGCGCTCAACGCATAGCCGCCTTCGAGCGTCGACACGATGCGACCGCCGGCATGCACGGCGGCGACTTCGGCGATCCTGCTCGTCACCCAGCCATAGTCGTCGTCGGTCAGCTGCAGATTCGCCAGCGGGTCCTCGCGGTGCGCGTCGAACCCGGCCGACACGAAAATGATCTCCGGACGGTGCGCCTCGAGCGCGGGCAGACACACCTCGACAAAGGCCTTGCGAAAAGCGTCGCTGCCGCTTCCTGGCGAAAGCGGAACGTTGTGCATGTTCGGGCCCAGCGGCTCGACACCCGAATACGGATACAGCGGGTACTGGAAAGTTCCGGTCATGATCACGCGATCGTCGCCGGCGAAAATATCCTCGGTGCCATTGCCGTGGTGCACGTCGAAATCGACGACTGCGGCGCGCGCGAGTCCATGGTGCTCGAGCGCATGTGCGACGCCGATCGCGACGTTGTTGAACAGGCAGAAGCCCATCGCCCGGTCGCGCGTGGCGTGATGGCCGGGCGGCCGCACCGCGCAGAACGCCGTGTCGCGCTTTCCGCCGACGACCAGATCGGTCGCGAGGATCAGCGCTCCGGCCCCGTGCCGGGCGGCGTCGAGCGAATCGGGGTTGAGCGCGGTATCCGGGTCGAGATAATGCACGCCGCTTTCGGGGCTGGCCTCCTCGATCTCGTCGATGTAGTGCGCAGCATGTACACGCGCGATCTGCGCGCGCGTCGCGGCCGGCGCGAGATGGTGCTCGATCAGCGCATCGAGTCCCGAGCTGATCAGGCGATCCTGCACCGCGTCGAGGCGCTCCGGGCATTCGGGGTGGTACGGCCCCATCGCATGCAGGCGGCACGAGGGATGGGTGATGTACGCAGTGGACACGGATGTTCGGTCGGTCGGCCGCCGGCGCGACACGCGCCGCCGCGGCTTGGGGGTCGAGCGGAGTGTAGCGCGCCGCGAGCGGTAATGACTAGCCGCCGATTGCCCTCTATAGTGCTCGTTCCGCCACTGCCGCTGACCAGTCGATGAGCCTGCGCCCCGCCGATACCCGCGTCATTCCGCTGCCCGAGAGGCTGGCGGCGGTCGTCGATACGCTTGGCAGCATCGTTGTCGGCAAGCAGACGCCGCTGAAGCTCGCATTGACCTGCCTGCTGGCGCGCGGCCACCTGCTGATCGAGGACATTCCCGGCGTCGGCAAGTCGACGCT
>JBDTNP010000403.1:0-2646 GCA_039933695.1 Betaproteobacteria bacterium
GATGCCGTTGTAGCTGGTCACGTTGACGTGGATATCGCTTTTCAGGCGATCGCCGATCTGCGCGATCGCCTTGTCCTCGATCAGCTCGTCATCGAGCTGGGCTCCGGTCGTTCGCCGGTCGGTGGCGATCTGCGCGCTCGCCGCGACGCCGGTGATCGCCAGAGGAATGCAGCCGTTGAGCAGCGTTGCGCCGGCGGCGAGCGACATCGTCGCCGCAATCCGCATGATGGTATCGAACCTTTTCATGATTCCTCTCGTTTCCCCAGGGGTTCAGCTCTCTTCGCCGAGCAGATTGGTATCGATCGCATCGCACAGGCAGTGTATCGTCAACAGGTGCACTTCCTGGATCCGGGCGGTGACCGAATGCGGCACGCAGAGGTGGACATCGACGCCGGCGAGGAGTTCACCGATGCGGCCGCCGCCCTTGCCGGTCAGCGCGACGACGCGCATTTCGCGCTCGTGCGCGGCGTCGATCGCCAACGCCACGTTGGCCGAGTTGCCCGAGGTCGAAAGCGCCAGCAGGATATCGCCGGTGCGCCCCAGCGCCCGCACCTGCTTGGCGAACACCTGGCTGAAGTCGTAATCGTTGGCGACCGCGGTCAGGATCGAGGTGTCGGTCGCCAGCGACAGCGCCGGGAGCTCCGGCCGCTCGCGCTCGAAGCGGCCGACCATCTCGGCGGCGAAATGCTGAGCGTCGGACGCCGAGCCGCCGTTGCCGCAGGCGAGGATCTTGCCGTCCGCCAGCAGGCAATCGGTCATCAGGCCCGCCGCGCGCGCGATCAATGGCGCCATCGCGTCGACCGCGGCGAGCTTCAGTTCGGCGCTGTCGGCGAAATGCGCGCGGATGCGATGCGTGGTATCCATCGGTCGGGGCATTGTAGCAACTTGGCCCCGCAAGGCGTCAGTTCGCGTCGATATCGACCAGCCATTCGATCCGGGCCGGATCGAGCGTTGCCATCAGGATGGCGTCGAAGCGGCAGGGCGGCTCGCGACTCGTTGGCCTTAACCGACTCAAGTAGTGCGCGGCGGCGAAAGTGAGGCGTCTTTTCTTGGCCGCGGTGATGCTCTCCGCCGCGCCGCCGAACGCCGCGTCGCTGCGCAGCCGCACTTCGACGAACACCAGCGTCTCGCCGTCGCCGGCGATCAGGTCGATCTCGCCGCCGCGGCAGCGGTAATTGCGCGCGACGATCGAAAGGCCCTGCGCCTGCAGGAACTCGGCCGCCAGCGCTTCCGCCGCCGCGCCGCGATTCATCGCTTCATCGCGCCGGCGATTCGGCCAGCACGCGTCCGTCGTGGACGGTCATCACGCGGCCTTCGCGCGTGAAGGTCCGCGTCGGCAGCAGCGACAGATGGCCGGTCGCCCCGTCGAGCTCTATCCGATCGGCCGGCGTCGGCTCGGCCAGCATCTGCGCCAGCGCGAATGCATCGATCCCCAGCGCGTAGAGGCGCTCCAGCACCGGGTCGTCGTAGTCGGCGCGCGGCAAGCCGGCGAACGCCGGATTGTCGGGCTCGGCAAGCCACGGCACCTCGATGTAGCGGACGCTTTCCAGGTCGTACAGCATCTGGGCCGGGAGGCCGTCGGTGATCTGGCTGCTGGCATAGACGCGGCCGCGCAGGAACGACTTCGCCAGCGCGGCGTCGTTGGCGTCGACCGCCAGCAGGACCGCATCGATCGGCTGCGCGGCGAGCTCGCGGCGCAGCGCGCCCAGTTGCTCCGGGTTGGCGTCGAACCGGTACTCGCGCGGCGCCGCTCCGCCTTCGCGCCGCCACGCGGCGACGAACGACTGGCTGAACCGCCGCTGAAACGGCGCATCGCTGCCGACGACCGCGATCGCCTTGACGCCGTCGACGCGGGCGACCCGCATCAACAGTGCGGCGTCCTGCTCGACGGCAAGCGTCATTGCATAGACGCCGGCAGGCAGCGGCGCCTCGTCGTCGGCCTGGTTCAACGCGAGCATCCGCGGCCGCAGCGGCGACATCGCAAGGACGGTCTTTAAATCGTCGCGCGTCAACGGGCCGACGGCCAGCGCAACGCCGCTTTGCGCCGCCGCGGCGAATGCGGGCAGCACGCCATCGTCGCCGTGCCCGATGACCCGCACGCGCGCACTCGCGCCGGCGCGCGCCGCTGCGGCGACGAAGCCCGCCTTCACGGCGCTGGCGGCACGGCCATAGGTCGGCGACTCGAGCGGCAGGATCAATGCGATCGCGTTCCCGGCGGCGCGCGCGATCGCGGGTACGGCCGCCGGTGGCGGCGTCGGGGCGGGCGTCACCGCAAATGGCGGTGGGGGCAGCAGCGGCGCCGGAACGATCTCGGCTACCGGCGGCGCCAGCGGAACCGTGCTTGGCGGCGAAGGCGCGCGGCCCGACAATGGCGGCGTGACCGCGCATGCGCCGACGCCGAGTACCACGGCGGCGAGCGCCGCGGCGCGCAGCCACGCCGGCAATCGGGCCATCGAAAGGACGTCGACCATGAGCAGAGGGGAGCCGTTGCCGGCGCTGGGCCGAACATTATATGTGGTGGCGACACCGATCGGTAACCTGCGCGACCTGACCCTGCGCGCGCTCGACGTGCTGGCGCAGCTCGACGTGATCGCGGCCGAGGACACGCGCGTCAGCGCCGGGCTGCTCGCGCATTACGGCATTCAC
>JBDTNP010000404.1:0-2923 GCA_039933695.1 Betaproteobacteria bacterium
GATCGCGGAAGCGGTGAAGAATCTGCCGCCGCGGATCGTCCCCGCCGAGGAAACCGCCGCCGCGGCCGCGTGAAACCGACGCTCCCCGACGGTGGGGAGACGAACAAGAGCAACAGGCGACTTTCCCCATGCCCCGCGCGATGCGCCTGGCCGGCCTCGAGCCTCTGACGATCGGCGACGATTCGCTGTTCGTCAATATCGGCGAGCGCACCAACGTCACCGGGTCCCGTGCGTTCGCCAAGCTCGTTCTCGCCGGCGATTATGCCGGCGCGGTCGAGGTCGCCCGGCAGCAGGTGCAGAACGGCGCGCAGATGATCGACGTCAACATGGACGAGGCGATGCTCGATTCGAAGGCGGCGATGGTCAGGTTCCTGAATATGATCGCCGGCGAACCCGATATCGCGCGCGTGCCTGTGATGATCGACTCGTCGAAATGGACGGTGATCGAGGCGGGACTCAAGTGCGTGCAGGGGAAGCCCGTCGTCAACTCGATCTCGATGAAGGAGGGCGAGGCCGAGTTCCTGCGCCAGGCGCGTCTGGTGCGGCGCTACGGCGCTGCAGCGATCGTCATGGCCTTCGACGAAAAAGGCCAGGCCGACACGTTCGAGCGCAAGATCGACATCTGCCGCCGGGCTTACGAGCTGTTGACGCGGCAGGCCGATTTTCCGCCCGAAGACATCGTCTTCGATCCGAACATCTTCGCTATCGCCACCGGAATCGAGGAGCACAACAACTACGCGGTCGAGTTCATCAATGCGACGCGCTGGATCAAGCAACACCTGCCGCACGCCAAGGTGTCGGGCGGAGTGTCCAATGTCAGTTTTTCGTTCCGCGGCAACGACCCGGTGCGCGAAGCGATCCACACGGTTTTCCTCTTTCACGCGATCAAGGCGGGGATGACGATGGGCATCGTCAACGCCGGTCAGCTTGGCGTGTACGACGACATCGACCCCGAGCTTCGCGAGCGGGTCGAGGACGTGGTGCTCAATCGCAAGCGCGCCGACGGCGAAAACCCGACCGAACGTTTGGTCACGTTCGCGGAAACCTACAAGACCGCCGGCAAGCACGTCGTAGAGGATCTGGCGTGGCGCAATACCGATGTCGAGGCGCGGCTGTCGCACGCGCTGGTCAAGGGCATCACGACCTACATCATCGCCGACACCGAGGAGGCGCGACGCAAGATAGAGGCGCAGGGCGGCAAGCCGATCCAGGTGATCGAGGGGCCGCTGATGGCCGGCATGAACGTCGTCGGCGACCTGTTCGGCGCCGGCAGGATGTTCCTGCCGCAGGTCGTGAAGAGCGCGCGCGTGATGAAGCAGGCGGTTGGCCACCTGATCCCCTTCATCGAGGCAGAGAAGGCCAAGTCGGGCGACGCCGGCAAGCCGAAGGGTACGATCGTGATGGCGACGGTCAAGGGCGACGTCCATGACATCGGCAAGAACATCGTCGGCGTCGTACTCCAGTGCAACAACTTCGACGTCATCGATCTGGGCGTCATGGTGCCGGCGCAGAAGATACTCGAGGTCGCGCGTGAGCGAAATGTCGACCTCGTCGGCTTGTCCGGGCTGATCACGCCTTCGCTCGAGGAAATGGCGCACGTGGCGCACGAGATGCAGCGGCTCGGCATGTCGCAGCCGCTGCTGATCGGTGGCGCGACGACCTCGCGCGTGCACACCGCGGTCAAGATCGCGCCCAATTACGGTGGCGTCACCGTCTACGTGCCCGACGCTTCGCGCGCGGTGGGTGTGGCCAGCAACCTGTTGTCTGGCCAGCTCAAGGACGGCTATGTCGCCGAGGTCGCGGCCGATTATGAAAAGATCCGGATCCAGCACGCCGGCAAGAAAGGGGCGCCGCTGATTTCGCTGGCCGCTGCCCGCGCCAACGCCTTGCGCCTCGACTGGCGGCATTACGCGCCGCCGCGGCCGGCGCTGATCGGCCGGCGCGAAATCCGCCGCGCAGACTTGGCCGAGCTCGCCAAATTCATCGATTGGGCGCCATTCTTCCAGACCTGGGAGCTGTCCGGTCCGTATCCGGCGATCCTCGACGATCCGGTCGTCGGAGAAGCGGCGCGCAACGTGCTGGCCGACGGTCAGGCGATGCTGAAGCGCATTATAGAAGGCCGCTGGCTGACGGCCAACGGCGCGATCGCATTGCTGCCGGCGAATTCGGTCGGTGACGACATCGAGCTCTACGCCGACGAAGCTCGCGAGCGGGTCGCGCTGACCTGGCGCAACCAGCGCCAGCAGAACGAGCGGCCGGCGGGCAAGCCCAATTACTGCCTGGCCGACTTCGTCGCGCCGACGGACTCGGGCGTGTCCGACTACCTGGGAGCGTTCGCCGTCACCGCAGGCCTCGGCATCGAGAAGAAGCTCGCCGAGTTCGAATCGGCGAAAGACGACTACAACGCCATCATGCTGAAGTCGCTGGCCGATCGGCTGGCCGAGGCGTTCGCCGAGTGGCTGCACATGATGGTGCGGCGCGAGTATTGGGGCTACGCCGGCGACGAGCGTCTCGACGGCGCCGCGCTGATCCGCGAGGAATATCGCGGCATCCGGCCGGCGCCCGGTTATCCGGCGTGTCCCGATCATGCGGTCAAGGCGCCGCTGTTCGATCTGCTGCGGGCAAACGAGATCGGGATGGCATTGACGGAAAACTACGCGATGCTGCCGGCCGCGTCGGTCTCGGGCTTCTATTTCGCCCATCCCGAGGCGACTTACTTCGCCGTCGGCAAGATCGGCGACGATCAGGCGGCGGACATTGCGCGCCGCAGCGGCGCGCCGGTCGTGGCGCAGCGACTGTAATCCGCTATGTCGAGCGCCAGCTCCGGGCGATCACCGCGGCCACCGCGCCGCCGGCCGCATAGGTGGCAAACGCGAGGACAATGCCCAGCAGCAGCGACGCCGCAACGCCGGCTCCGTCGATC
>JBDTNP010000405.1:0-3691 GCA_039933695.1 Betaproteobacteria bacterium
ATGCTTTGGTCACCGGTCTGGCGCGGCGCGCGATCGAGGTGATCAAAAAGCCGTTGACGGCGACGATCATCGAGGAGATCAAGCTCCCGCCACCGCCACCGCCGCCGCCGCCGAAGAAAATCGAGATCCCGAAGGCGCCGCCGCCGCCCGAACAGCCGTATATTCCGCCGCCTGACATCCCCCCGCCGGTGACAAATACCGAGCCGGTGATCGCGGCGCCGACGATCACCCCGCCGGTCGAGCCGCACGTGATCGCCCCGCCGCCGCCGCCGGCACCGCCACCTCCGGCGCCGAAGCCCGCGATACGCCGCAACCTCGTGCCGATCGACAAGACCGATCCGATCTTTCCGGAAAGAGCGCGACGCGACGGCGTCGAAAGCGGCAAGGTCGTGGCACGCCTGCAGGTGGACGAGAAAGGCTTGGTCACCGAGGTCAGGATCGTCAGCGCCAATCCGCCACGCGTGTTCGACCGCGAAGTCATCCGCGCGCTTTCGATGTGGAGGTTCAAGCCCGAAGGCGAAAAGTACGAAGCGGAAGTCGAAGTCAACTTCCGATTGGAATAACGCGGACCGGCCCACTCGGTCGGTAAACAAAATGGCCGCTCTCGAAGGCGGCCATTTTTTTGCCGCGCGACCTGCCGCGCGATGTGGATCCGGTGCTGCGTTGCTCTTAAGTCGCCTTTCAGTCGGCCTCAGTTTGCTCGAGCCGCGTACACCAGCGAGGTCCACGCAGCCGCGCCGCACAAGGCGAGCAGCAGCGCGATGTCGGTAAAGCTGAGCGGACGTCCGACGAGCAGCGCCACGCTGCTGCGGAATGCGTCGTCGAAGGCGCCCGGCAGAGAGACAAACGCGCCGGCGCCGGCGAGCAGCGACAGCAGCACGATCACCGGCCGCCGCCATGCAGGCAGCGTCGGCGCCGCAGGCAGACGGCCGATCACCCGCGCCGTGAAGCCATCGTCGGCGACATACGCGGCGCGATGCTCGTGGCCTGCCTCTTCGAGCGCGGCATCGAGCCAGTCGGCGGTATCGACGTCCTGCGTGTTCATGCTTGCGGACTCCATGCACCCAGTCGCCCCTTCAGCTTCTGCTTGGCGCGCAGGATATTCGTTTTCACCGTGCCGACAGGGCAGTCCAGCACCTGCGCGGCTTCCTCGTGCGACAGGTCGTTATGGTAGCACTGCACGATCGCCGCCCGCTCCGGCTCGGAAAGCACGAGGAGCGCACGCTCCAGGTCGATGCTCAACGCCGCCTGCCGCGACAGGCTCGGCGTCGCCGCGTCCGCCACGGCGACGGGCTCGCCCTCGGCGTCCTCGGGCATCGGCAGCTCCTTGATCTTTCGCGCGTCGGCCAGGAAAACGTTGTACGCGATTCGATACAGCCAGGTCGAGAATTTCGCTTCCTGGCGAAACGTCTTCAGATTGCGGTAGGCGAGCAAAAACGTCTCCTGAGCCAGGTCGTCGGCTTGCGCGATGTTGCCCCCGGTCAGCCTGCGCAAAGTCGAGCGCACGGCGGACTGGTGCCGCCGCACCAGCTCGCCAAAAGCATGGCGATCGTCGTGGACGACTGCGCGTGCGATCAGCTGCGCGTCGCTGACCGGGGTGGACGACATGGAGATTGCCTGCCAGCGTACGCACGTCCCTTTTCAACTGTTGCTGTTGCCGTCGCCGCCGCTGACGCGACGCTCCAGATGTCGGTCTTCCAGCCACCATAAGGCGATGTAACCGCCGCCGACGAAAAGCAGCACCAGCCCCAGCCAGTTGGCCTCACCGGCTTCGGTCATCGAATAGAGCACCAGCGCCACCCCGACCGCGGCGAGCAGCACGCCCTTGCGGAGGTCCGACCACACGGCGCGACGTCGTGACGCGACTGCCACCGGAACGGCGGCGGCGACTGGCACAGGCGCGGCTTGCCCCGGAGGCGTTCCGGCCATCACTGCGTCGACCGCCTGGGCCGACGGCATCACGCCTCTTTCGGCGAGCTTCAACAGGGCCTCGTTCTGCAGGCGCGTCTTGCGCAGCTTGTACCAGATGATGCCGACCAGCAGGATGATAGGCGTGAGGAAGATCGATCCGAGCACCAGGAAAACGACGCCGACGATCCACGGCGCAACGTCCATCGCCTGCTTGAACGAATCGAAGCCATCGATCTGAATGCGGCCACGGTGGCGGCCGAATGGGAATGGATCGTCCCGCTCGTCGGCGATCGCGGAATCGTCTGCGGGCGCCGGCGATGAATCCGTGGCCGCGGCCGCCGCGGTGGGCGGCGGCACCGGCGGTGGCGGCGCCGGCGGTGACTTCTGCACCGCAGCGGCGCCACCCTTGGCTGGCGCATCTGCGGCCGCGCCCGGGCCCGCCGCAAGGCACAGCATCGCGGCCAGCAGCGCGCCGAACGCCATCGGCATGACGCGGAATCGGACAAACTGGCTGGGCATACGCGCTCCTGAAATCGTGGTTATGGCCTTAGATGTTGCGAGATGGCACGGCGGATTCAACCCTTCGGAAGGCGCCCGGCCGCGCTCCGGCGGGGGTCGACCTGCATGCTATCATTGCCCGGATTTTCGGCCCCACGCGGTAAAGCGCGACACGGAGCGATATGACGGCAACGACGCCCAGCCCAACCTCCCGCTCTCCGTGAGCCGACCGAGCCAATTGCTTGCCGCTGCCGCGGTCGCAGCCGTCCTGCTGGCCCAGCCGCTGCGCGCAGCCGACGATGCGGTGACGCTCAATTTCGTCAACGCAGACATCGACGCCGTCATCCGGGCCGTCGGCGAAATGACCGGCCGAAACTTCGTGCTCGATCCGCGGGTGAAGGGTGTAGTCAACATCGTCTCGGCGACACCGGTTCCGCGCGCGCTGATCTACCCGACGCTGCTCTCGGCGCTGCGACTGCAGGGGCTGGCCGCGATCGAAGGCCCCGGCGTCACCAAGATCGTGCCCGAAGCCGAAGCCAAGCAGCAGGGCATGCCGGTGGTTACCGGTCCCGTCACCGTCGGCGGCGATCGCCTGGTCACCGCCGTCTACATGCTCAAGTACGAATCGGCGACCCAGCTGGTCAATGTACTTCGGCCGCTGATCACTCCGAACAATGCGATCGCCGCCGTGCCGACCGCGAATGCGCTCGTGATCACCGACTATGCGGAAAACCTGAAGCGCATCGACCGTATCATCGCGTCGCTGGACGTGGCACCCGCCGGTGAGCCTATCGTGGTGCCGCTGCGCAACGCCTCTGCGCTCGACATCGTGCCGATGCTGACGCGGCTGCTCGCCGATACCGCGCCCGGCGCCGGCGCGGTCGCAGATGCGCAGCAGCGGCTGACCCTGGTCGCGGACGCACGCTCCAACAGCGTGCTGATCCGAGGCGAGAACGCGGCGCGGCTCGCGCGCGTGCGCGCTCTGATCGGCGAGCTCGATACGGCGGGACGCGCCGGCGGCAACATATCGATCATCTATCTGAAAAATGCCGACGCGGTGCGCGTGGCCAGGACGCTGCGCGCATTGTTCAGCGGCGGCGGCGACGCGGGCGAGGCGACACCCGCGGCATCGCTCGCGCCGAACGCCGGGGGGCTTGCCGCCGGCGGGATGACGACCGCCACCGCGGCCAGTGCCGGTGCGACGGCTACCGTGACGGCGGCGCCGGCCGGCGGCACTGCTGCCGGCTTCGCCGCTTCCGGGGTGACGATACAGGCGGACGCC
>JBDTNP010000406.1:0-2776 GCA_039933695.1 Betaproteobacteria bacterium
TCAGCAGCGACGGCTCGACCTCGGCATTGGGCAGCTCGGAGCCGCCGGCGATGAAACGCACGATCGACTCGGCCACTTCCTCGGAAACGAGTTTTCCGCCCGGCTTCAGCACGGCGGTAAGCGCCTGCGCACCGGTCATCCGGGCGAGCCGCATCCGGTTCTGCGTGATCGAGGGCATGATGACCTTCACGCCCTCCAGGTGGGCGAGATAGTCTTCGCGCAGCGCGATCAGTATCCGATAGTCGCCGCGCGTGAAGTCGAAGCGCTCTGCGGCAGCTTCGTCCTGCTCGATTCTGGCTTCGAGCGCTTTCGGCGCGCGGTTCTCGACCAGATCGGCGAGATCTTCGAGGAACTGCGCGGCGCGCTTTCGGCCGAAGTCGTCGCTTTGCGCAAGCGTGAAGATTTCCTCGAACTGGTCGAATATCAGCAGCGGGATCAGCGTCTTGCCGGACGCGTCGCGCAGGACGTCATCGCGGTGGTGCAGGAATTCCCACAGCGATTCGCCGCTGACGGCCACCCCCGTCTGCGTCCACTGTCCGAGCGACTGCGTGGCCCGGAAAATGGCCTCCTTGATCTGCTCCGACGGCTCGGGCGCGTCGGGCGAATAGTCGATCCGGACATATACCGGGCAATAACCTTCGGGGCGGAGGCGCGGAACGATGCCCGCGCGCAGGATCGACGTCTTGCCGAGCCCCGACTGACCGAAAAGGATCGTGAGCAACTTGCGCTGCACGCGACGACCGAGCTCGGCGATCTCGTCCTCGCGGCCGTAGAAATAAGCGCGCGTCTCCTCGGTGAACGAGGCAAGGCCGAGCCACGGATGCTCTTCGTCGACGGCCACTTCCGAGCGCAGGTTGTCCGGCGAGGGAGACGCGTCGTTACTCATTGAGCAAGGTGGTCGGGGTCAATCGCATGGCTATCGCTGCCTGATCCGGGCGCGAGCTGTGCACGCGCCCGGTCAGTGCCGGGTGGAAAGGAAATCCTGCAGACGACGGGCGAACTCGGGCGTGACTTCGCCACCGGGCAGCCGGGTGAAATGCACGGCCTTGAATTTCTCCGGCACATGGGCATCGCCGCCGTTCGTATCGTCGATCGTCACCGGCAGGATGAACAACGCCCCTTCGGCGATATTGCGCGCGCGATCGATCGCGTAGCTCCATTCGCGGCGGAAGTAGCCCTCCAGCCGGCGCTGCGTCGTTGCCGAGACGACAGGGATGAAATACGAGCAGCGGGCGATATTGCGCTGGATCTTGCGGTCGTAGTCGTCGCCGCCTTCGAGGCGCTCCAGGTCGAACCAGGTCTTGATCCCCGCGGCGTCGAGCCCCGCCTTGAGTTTCTGCACCGCCGCGAGATCCTCGCGCGCATAGCTGATGAACACGGCGTTGTCGGGCATTTCGCGCTCGGGCGGCAGGAAGCGCTGCGGCGCGGCGCCGAACGCGAGCACGTCTGCGGGTCGGTGGCGCGTCGTCCAGCGACGGTGCAGCTCGTCGACGAACTTCTCCGCGCCGCTGTAGATGCGCGTCCGCACACTGACCTGCTGGAGAAACGCCATCAGCCGGCCGTCGCTGCCCGAGTGATTGTCGGCCAGTACTTCGCCGACGTCGCGCGGATCGGAAAGCCGGTGCCGCTTGGCCATGCGGAGAAACAACCGCGCCAGCCAGTTGGTGAAGTTGCTGCCGATGAAAAGCAAGTGGTTGTGCTCGAGCTCGTGGAAAAGTTTCTCCGGCGTCAGGTGCTCGCTTTGCAGCGCGCAGACGAATTCGAGCAGGTCTTCGTCGGAGATGACGTAGGTTGGCGAGGCCGACAACCGCCCGAGCAGGTGATAGATGACCGGACGTTGCAGCTTCTCGCGTTCCGAGGGAAGGTCGGTCACGCGATTGGGCGTGTAGGCGATGACCTCGGCCGATTGCGCCCCCTGGAATCGCTCGGCGTTGATCGCCTGCTCCAGCAGCGGATCGAACGTCGTGGTGACGAAGAGATCGAAATCGGTGATCTGGGCCAGCTGGCGGAGCGCAAGCGGCGGCGTGAAGTTCGCGTCGCGGAGGATGCTGCGCACGCGGGTGTAGGCCTCTTCGCGCCGGCCGCGCGACGACAGGAACCAGCAGACGACGTCGTTGAGCGTGTAGGGTTGGGGCAGCCTGGCCGTGTCGACGTTCAGCTTGCCGGCAAGCTTTTCGGCGATCCAGTCGTAGAGCAGGCGCGGGCCGGTTTCGGTCTCGACCTTCAGCAGCTCCGGCCCGATGATCGGAATGACGCGCCGTTCCTCGATGAAGTTGAGCAGATCGTCCCACGCATCGTCATCGAGCGTGGCGAGGGGAGGATGCATCGGAAGGAGATTGCTCATGCGACAGGCGGCAGCCAAAGAAACCAGGCGGGCAAAGTGTCCACGATTCCGAAACCAGGGTCAAACGATCATCACGGCCGGGCGGTCCGCCGGGGCGGGCCTCTCGCACTGCAAGTCAATGGTCAGGCGCGCAGCCGCGCCAAGCCGCCGGCCAGATCGTCGATCAGGTCGTCCGGATCCTCGAGCCCGACATGCAGTCGGATGTACGGGCCCTCAGGCGCCCAGCGTGTTGCGCTGCGCACGGCGTCGTTGATCGGAAGGATCAGGCTCTCGAAGCCGCCCCAGCTGACGCCCAGCTTGAACCAGCGCAGCCCGTCCAGCATCGCATCGACCCGTGCCTTCGGCGCGGGCTTGAGTATCACGCCGAACAGTCCGCAGGCGCCGGAGAAATCGCGCTTCCACAGCGCGTGCCCTCGCGCACCCGGCAGCGCC
>JBDTNP010000407.1:0-4671 GCA_039933695.1 Betaproteobacteria bacterium
TCGGGCGCACCGGCGCGCTGACGCCGGTTGCGCGGTTGAAGCCGGTGTTCGTCGGCGGCGTCACCGTGACCAACGCGACGCTGCACAACGAGGACGAGATCCGGCGCAAGGACGTGCGCATCGGCGACACCGTGATCGTGCGCCGCGCCGGCGACGTCATCCCCGAAGTCGCGCGCGTGCTGACCGAACAGCGCCCGGCCCGGACGCGGCAATTCGTCATGCCCAGCCGCTGCCCCGAATGCGGGTCGGCGGTCGTGCGCCTGCCCGACGAAGCCATCGCGCGCTGCTCGGGCGGCCTCGTCTGTCCGGCCCAGCGCAAGGGTGCGCTGCTGCACTTTGCCGGCCGGCGGGCGATGGACATCGAGGGTCTCGGCGACAAGCTGGTCGATCAACTGGTCGATGCCGACATCGTTCGCACGCCCGCGGATATCTACAAGCTGGGCGTCGCCGCACTGGCCGGGCTCGAGCGTATGGCGGACAAATCGGCGGCCAACGTCTTTGCGGCAATTGACAAGAGCCGTCGTACGACACTCGCCCGATTCATTTACGCGCTGGGTATCCGTCACGTCGGCGAAACGACAGCCAAGGACCTGGCGCGGCATTTCGGCAATCTCGATGCATTGGAGGGCGCCGACGAGGCGTCGCTGCTCGAAGTGCATGATGTCGGTCCGGTGCTGGCACAAAGCATCCACCAGTTCTTCGCCGAGGCGCACAACCGCGAAGTCATTGCCCAGTTGCGCGCCGCCGGGGTACATTGGCCGGAAACCGCGCTGCAGCGCGCACCGGCGGGCAAGTTCGCCGGTCTGGTATTCGTCCTCACCGGATCGCTACCGACGATGTCGCGCGATGAAGCCAAAGCGCTGATCGAGGCGCAAGGCGGCAAAGTGGCCGGCAGCGTGTCGAAAAAGACCAGCTATGTCGTCGCGGGGGCCGATCCGGGCAGCAAGCTCGATCGCGCCGTCGAACTCGGCGTACCGGTGCTCGACGAGGCGCAATTCAAGGCACTCACCGAAGGAAAGCGATAGATGGCGTTCGGAAAAATAACCAAGGCGGTATTTCCGGTAGCCGGGCTCGGCACCCGATTCCTGCCCGTAACCAAGGCCAGCCCGAAAGAGATGCTGCCGGTCGTCGACAAGCCGCTGATCCAGTATGCGGTCGAGGAGGCGGCGGCGGCGGGTATCACCGACATGATCTTCATCACCGGGCGCAACAAGCGCGCGATCGAAGATCATTTCGACAAGGCTTACGAGCTCGAAACCGAATTGGCGGCGCGGCACAAGACGGCGCTGCTGGAGACCGTCCAATCGGCCACGCCGAGCGGGATCAACTGCATTTACATCCGTCAGACCGAGGCGCTGGGGCTGGGGCACGCGGTGCTGTGCGCCGAACCGGTGATCGGCGACCAGCCGTTCGCCGTTCTGCTGGCCGATGATTTGATCGACTCGGCGGTCCCGGTGATGCGGCAGATGACCGAGATCGCCGAGCGCGAGCAATATTCGGTGATCGGGGTGATGCCTGTGGCGGCGGCCGACGTCAGCAGCTACGGCATCGTCGAGACCGAAGGCATGTCCGGACGCGTCGGCCGGATTTCGCGCATCGTGGAGAAGCCGGTAGCGGGCACAACCTCATCGACGCTGGGCGTCGTCGGCCGCTATGTGCTGACACCGCGCATCTTCCATCACCTACGCACGATGCCGCCCGGCGCAGGAGGAGAGATCCAGCTGACCGACGGCATCGCGCGGCTGCTCGAGGACGAGAAGGTGCTCGCGCTCGAATTCGAAGGCCGCCGCTACGACTGCGGCAACAAGCTCGGCTATCTGGAGGCGACGGTCGAGCTTGCGCTGAAACACCCCGACGTCGGCCCCGCCTTCGCGGAATTCCTCAAGCGCGCCCGATGACGTTCAACGAGCTTCGCTACATCGTCGCCGTCGCGCAGGAGCGCAATTTCGGCCGCGCCGCGCAGCACTGCTTCATCAGCCAGCCGGCGCTGTCGGTGGCGATCCAGAAGCTCGAGGAAGAGCTTGGCACGCAGATTTTCGAGCGCGGCAAGAACGAGGTGATGGTGACGCCGGTCGGCGAACGCATCGTCGAGCAGGCGCAAAAGGTCCTGGAGGAAGCGGCCAGCATTCGCGACATCGCGCAGGCGGGACGCAACCAGCTGGTCGGATTGTTCCGGCTGGGGGTGATCTACACGGTCGCGCCTTACCTGCTGCCGGACCTGATCCCGGCGCTCAACGAGCGCGCGCCGGCGATGCCGCTGGAGATCGAGGAAAATCTCACTGAAAACCTGGAGACGTCGCTGCGCGCCGGCCGCATCGACGCCGCGATCATCGCATTGCCGTTCAATCCGCCAGGCATCACGACCGGCTTCCTCTACGAGGAGCCGTTCCAGGTCGTCGTGCCGGAGAAGCACGCCTGGGCGCGGCGCAAGTCGATCGACCCTTCCGAGCTCGCCGGCGAGCACGCGATCCTGCTCAACGTCGGCCATTGCTTCCGCGACCAGGTGCTCGATTCCTGCCCGGAGCTCAATCGCTCCGGCGCGCCGATCACCCGCACCAATTCGCTGGAGACGATCCGCAACATGGTCGCCTCGGGCCTGGGCGTGTCGGTGCTGCCGCGCGACGCGTTGATCCCGAAATACCATAGCCGGCTGGTCGTTCCGGTGCCCTTCGCGCGACCGGTCCCTTCGCGGCGTGTTGCGCTCGCGCATCGCAAGAGCTTTCCACGCCCCGCCGCGATCGCGGCGATACGCGACGCGGTCGCGGCATGCCGCGGCGCGAGCCCGGGGCGAGGGGCCGCGCGCGCGTAGTACAATCCGTTGCGCTCGACCAACGACGGAGCAAGGATGGCCACGGATCTGAAGAACAAGGTCGTTTTGATCACCGGCGCCTCCACCGGCATCGGTGCGGCCGCTGCACGCGCATTCGCAGAGCAGGGCAGCAAGGTGGTGGTCCACTACAACGCGAGCAAGGACGCCGCGGACAAGGTCGCGCGCGAGGTCAAGTCGGCAGGCGGCGAAGCGTTGCTGGTCGGCGGCGACGTCACCAAGAGCGCCGACGTCAAGCGCATCGTCGCCGACGCGCTCGCCGGCTTCGGCCGCATCGACGTTCTTGTCAACAACGCCGGCGGCCTGGTCCAGCGGACCAAGATCGAAGATTACAGCGAAGACTTTCTGCACCAGGTGCTCGACCTGAATGTCATCCAGGTCGCGATGTTCATGCACGAGGTCGTCCCCGCGATGCGCAAGCAGGGCGGCGGAAACATCATCAACGTCAGCTCGATCGCCGCGCGGCATGGCGGCGGGGGCGGTGCGATCGTCTACGCCGGCGCGAAGGGCTTCATTTCGACCGCGACCAAGGGATGGGCCAAGGAGCTGGTCGGCGACAAAATCCGGGTCAACGCGGTGTCGCCGGGCGTCATCACGACGCCCTTTCACGAGCGCTACTCGACTGCCGAGCAGTTGAAGGCGATGCAGGCGACGATTCCGATGAATCGGCTCGGCACGGCGGAAGAATGCGCCGGCACGTTCATCTATCTGGCGTCCGACGCGATGAGCGGCTACGTCACCGGACAGGTGATCGAGGTCAACGGCGGTCAGTACATGCCGTAGTGCCGGCGCCTGGCGTCGTTGGCTGCACGAGCGAATGCCGCCGCGCTTCCCGCGGCCCGCGCTACGCGGGGGCGAGCAAGGTAGGCAATTCGGCCAAGGTGTGGATCATGCAATCCGGCGGCGGCCCATGCCGATCGATCGGTGCGCCCGAGCGGTTGATCCAGAACACCGTGAACCCGAATGCCTTGGCGCCGATCGCGTCCCATGAATTCGACGACACGAAGCCAATACGGATCGCCGGGCGATCGAGCGCATCGACGGCAAGCTGGTAGACGCGCGGGCTGGGCTTGTAGACGCCGGCGTCGTCGGCCGACAGTATGCCGTCGAGATGGCGCGCGAGCCCCGTCGCGGCAGCGAGCGGCGCGAGCATTGCATGAGTGCCGTTGGACAGGATCATTCGACGGCGCGGCGCCAGCGCCGCCAGCGTTGGCGCCGCGTCGGGGAACGGCGACAGATCGAGATAGGCGTCGAGCATGCGATGCCTGGCATGCGAAGGCAGCGGCAAGCCCAGCGCTTCCGCCGCGTAGCTCAACGCATGCGCGGTGACCGCGGCAAAGTCCTCGCGTGGCTGCGTCGGGCTTTGCATCAGGCTTTGCAGCCAGCTGTACTCGAGTTGCTTGCTGCGCCAAAGTTGGGCAAGCGCTGCGCCGCAGCCCGGGAAAAGCGTTTCGGCGGTGGACGCGACCGACTGCACATCGAACAGCGTGCCGTAGGCGTCGAAAACCAGCGCATCGACCGCGTGCAGGCGGCCGGAATTTTCAATCATCGTCGCACCCCGCGTCGGGATTTCGCGACATGCCATGCAAAAATTGCCACGATGGCGCCCGTCGCGAAAAAGCCGGCCAAAAAAATAGGGGTTACACTTGCGTGCAACCCCTTGGTTCCATGGTGGGCGATACTGGGATCGAACCAGTGACCCCTGCCGTGTGAAGGCAATGCTCTACCGCTGAGCTAACCGCCCGCGAACCCAGACAGGAGCGGCTATTTAATCACGGCGGGAAAACCGGGGTCAATTACGAACCGTGTGCATTTGTCTAATCTTGTCCATGTCAAACAGCGCA
>JBDTNP010000408.1:0-7878 GCA_039933695.1 Betaproteobacteria bacterium
CCGGCATCGAGATCACCGCAAGGGACACGCCCGGCGCCGGGGAGATCCTGACCGCCGACGCAGTCGCGTTCGCTGCGCGGCTGCAGCGTGCATTCGGGTCGCGCCGAACCGATTTGCTGGCCCGTCGCGTTGCGCGCCAAGTTCGCTTCGACGCCGGCGAGCTGCCTGACTTTCTCGCCGAAACAGCGCCGGTGCGCGACGGCGACTGGACGTGCGATCCCGTCCCCGCCGACATCCGCGATCGCCGCGTCGAGATCACCGGCCCGGTCGACCGCAAGATGATCATCAACGCGCTCAATTCCGGCGCCAGCGTTTTCATGGCGGACTTCGAGGACGCCAACACACCGACCTGGGACAACAACATCCAGGGCCAGATCAATCTGCGCGATGCCGTGCGGCGGCAGATCGACTATGCGAGTCCCGAAGGCAAGTCTTACCGGCTGGACGAGAAGACGGCGACGTTGTTCGTACGGCCGCGCGGCTGGCATCTGCCCGAAAAGCACGTCGTGATCGATGGCGCCGCGATTTCCGGCGCGATTTTCGACTTCGCGCTGTATTTTTTCCACAACGCTAAGGAGCTGGTCGCCCGCGGCACCGGACCGTATTTCTATCTGCCCAAGATGGAGAGCCACCTCGAAGCGCGGCTATGGAACGACATCTTCGTGATGGCTCAGGACGAGCTGGGCATCCCGCGCGCGACGATCAAGGCGACGGTGCTGATCGAGACGATCCTCGCGGCGTTCGAGATGGACGAGATCCTGTACGAGCTGCGAGAGCATTCGGCCGGGCTGAACTGCGGGCGCTGGGATTACATCTTCTCCAGCATCAAGAAGTTCCGCAACAATCGCGATTTCTGCCTGGCCGATCGCGCATTGGTGACGATGACGACGCACTTCATGCGCTCGTACGCCGAGCTTTGCATCAAGACCTGCCACCGGCGCAACATCCACGCGATGGGCGGCATGGCGGCTCAGATCCCGGTGAAGAACGACGAGAAGGCAAACGCCGAGGCATTCGCGCGCGTGAAGGCCGACAAGGAGCGCGAGGCGACCTACGGGCACGACGGCACCTGGGTCGCGCATCCGGGGATGGTGGAGCTAGCCAAGGAAGCGTTCGACCGGCTGATGCCGACGCGCAACCAGATCGCGCTGAAAAAACGCGACGATGTGAAAGTCAGCGCCGACGATCTGCTGCGCTTCGAGCCCGAAGCGCCGATCACCGAAGCCGGCCTGCGCCTCAACATCAACGTCGCCATCCAGTACATCGGCGCCTGGCTCGCCGGCCAGGGCGCGGTGCCGATCTACAACCTTATGGAAGACGCGGCGACTGCGGAGATCTCGCGCTCGCAGGTGTGGCAATGGATTCGCTCGTCGAAGGGCAAGCTCGACGACGGACGCACGATCAGCAAGGCGATGGTCGCCGCGATGATCCCCGAGGAAATCGGCAAGATCCGGCAGCTGCTGGGCAGCGCTTTCGGCGACGGCCGCTATGAGGAGGCGTCCGCTATCTTCGCCGATCTGGTCAACAACGATGACTTCGTCGACTTCCTGACCTTGCCCGCGTACGAGCGCATCGACTAGCGCAGCCTCGCCTCGGGTGCGCGCCGGTCGACCTCGATCACCCGCGCGATCGCGCCCGGATCGACGCGCAGGACGAAATCCAGCACCGACTCAGCGCTGACGACGTCGATATTCCCGGCCATGCGGCGGTCGATCGGCTGATCGTCGAAGGCGACGTTGACGCGGAAAAGCTGCGCGCCCAGGCGCTCGATCGCCGGCACATGAAGCGTGCTCGGCCGAAAGCCGCTGGAGAGCAACCATGCCTGCGCTTCGCTGCGATTGCCGATCGGCCGCTCGGCCAGTGCGTCGGCCAGGGTTTCCAGCAGCCATTGATTCGAGTTCTGATAACGGGTCGCGAACGGATAGGCAACCAGGTTGTAGCGCGGCTCGTGGAACCGGCCGCCCTCCCCGGCAACGAGGACATCGGCGATCCTCTTCTGCACTTCAGGCGATGGAATGACGATTTTTGCCCGGTAGGCGAACATGTCGTCGAGGAAGAAATTGGCCAGCCCGTCGTCGTAGAGCGCCGAAGTCGCAGTGCCGCATTGGTTGAGCGCCTCGACCATCGTCCAGTCGCCGCGCGGGTGTCCGCGCCAGGCGAAGGCGACGTGCGAATAGCGCAGTCCGTAGCGCGAGAGATCGCGCCCGACACGGGCGACCAGGGCGATCCGGGCGTGTTCGCGGTCAAGCGCGTCGCGCACGTCGAGAGCCAGCGTCATGCCGGCGCGCACGTCGGCAGCGGCGAGCGGCTTTTCGACGCAGGCCTGGCCGGCACAGGCCGCGGACGCGAAGCAACCGAGGGCGACGGCGAGGATGAGGCGCCGCACGGTTAGCGGCTCCAACTCTGCGTCGACCGGGCTTGGTAAAGCAGCGCCTGGCCGACTTCGTTGGGAATGAAGGCGACCAGTTTTCCTGCGACGAGCAACGAGCTGCCTGCGGCTTCGGCCACGACGACGACACTCTCGCCGATCGTGAGCATCGTCACGCCTGCGGCGGCGCCGGCGACGCGAACGGAGACTTCCGACCCGGTGGCGATGTCGCGCAGCACGGCGGCGCTCGCGTCGGCGAGCGGCCGTACTGCCGCGACCGTCAGCTCGCTGCTCGCCCGAAGCACGCCGACGCTGCCTTCGACGACCAATCCGGACGCGGCAAGCGAGGCTTGCGACGCTGCGACCGAAGCGGCGAAGCTGTCCTGGGCGCGCGCCGTGGTAGCCACGAACGGCATGAGTACGGCTGCTCCAAAGATCGATGCTGCGATGGCACGTCGGATAGGCATGGCAAAGCTCCGGTGATTGCGAAAGCGGCGGGGTGTTTCCTTGCCGCGAGGGCGATTCTGCGAGTCTGGTGTCATTAATCAACACCTACGTCACGGCGTATCATGTTCTGCTACTATCGGCGACGAAATCCGCTACGGAGGCCGCGATGACCGACGCGCAGCAACTGATTGACACGCTCAAAAAACTGCTTAAGGCGCAGGGCCTGACTTATGCCGCCGTCGCTACCCGCGTCGGGCTCTCCGAAGCGAGCGTCAAGCGCCTGTTTTCGGCGCGCACTTTCACGCTCAAGCGGCTGGAGAGCTTCTGCCGCTTGCTCGACATCGATTTTTTCGAGCTTGCCAGGCTGGCCCGCAGCAGCGCCGACGAGGTTCGCGAAATGACCGCCAAGCAGGAAACCGCGCTGGCCAATGACGCCAAGCTGCTAGGCGTCTTTTACCTCTTGCTGAGCGACTGGAAAGCCGGCGACATCGTTGCGCGCTACGAGCTCTCGCGAACCGAGCTGACGCGGCTGCTGGTCCGGCTGGACCGGCTGGGGTTGATCGACCTGCTGCCGCAGGATCGTGTGCGGCTGAAGGTGCCGAACCTGCTGCGGCTTCATCCGGGCGGCCCGATCCATGCGGTCCATGGCCGGCGTGTCGTCGGTGAATTCGTAGCGGCCAAGTTCGCGCGCGTCGGCAGCCTGTTCCGCTTCGAGTACCGCGAGCTGTCGAAGGCTTCGTTCGAGTTGCTGCAGCGAAAGCTCGAGCGGCTTGCGACCGAATTCCTCGAGCTCGCCGACCTGGACAGCACGCTTCCGTCGGAGCGGCGCGCGACGACCGGCATGCTACTCGCGATGCGGCCATGGTCGCTATCGATCGTGACCGGCCTGAAGGAGCGCACCTTTAGGTCATAAGCTGCGCGTCTGTCGATCGCGACCTGCTGTCCGGCGTTGAACGCCACTTAGTCGATCCGGCAGGCGACGTCGAATGCGAGCCGAGGCGCGCGCGGGCGAAGCGTCGCCGGGTTCCCATAGCCGAGGTTGCACAGAAAATTCGATTTGATCGTTCCACCGGGAAAGAATTCGGCGTCGACCCGGGCATTGTCGAAGCCGGACATCGGTCCGCAATCGAGGCCGAGAGCGCGCGCCGCGACGATCAGGTAGGCGCCCTGCAGCGAGCCGTTGCGAAATGCCGTGGTTCGAATCAGATCGGGCTTGCCGACGAATTCGCTGCGCAGGTCGCGCTGTGGCGCGAGCAGCGGCAACTTTTCGTAGAATTCGAGATCGTATCCAATGATCGCGGTTGCCGGGGCCGCCATCGTTTGCCGTACATTGCCGGCATCGAGCGCCGGCTCGAGGCGCGCCTTGGCTTCAGGCGTCTTGACGAAAACGACGCGCGCCGGACAGGTATTCGAAGAGGTCGGACCCCACTTCATCAGCTCATAGACTGCGCGCAGGGTTTCGTCGCTGACCGTCTGATCGCGCCACGCGCGATAAGTCCTCGCCGTGCGGAACAACTGGTCGAGTGCGGCGTCGTCTAGGGTCATTGCATACCTCGTTATCGACTGTTGGGCTGAGGCGAAAGGTCTGCCGGTGCAGTGTGCGGGATGCGAGGGCCGGCGCAAGCCGATTGACAGTAATTATCGAAAACATTGATTCAATCAATTGGACGAATGATACCCGCCCGGGTAGATTGACCTGGTCGCGGTGGCTTACCGCGGTTCAGTGTTGGCCGGCATATCCACAGGAGAAGGCGATGAATCTCAAGGGCAGCAAAACTCACGACAACCTCAAGGCCGCCTTTGCCGGCGAATCGCAGGCAAACCGGCGCTATCTGTACTTCGCGAGCAAGGCGGATGTCGAAGGGCAGAACGACATCGCTGCGGTCTTTCGCTCGACGGCGGAAGGCGAGACCGGCCACGCCCATGGTCACCTCGACTACTTGTCGGGAGTCGGCGACCCCGCGACCGATCTGCCGATCGGCTCGAGCCGCCTGAATCTGAAAGCGGCGATCGCCGGCGAGACGCACGAATACACCGACATGTATCCGGGCATGGCGAAGGCCGCGCGTACCGAAGGCTTCGAGGAAATCGCCGACTGGTTCGAGACGCTGGCGAAGGCGGAGCGGTCGCACGCCAACAGGTTTCAAAAGGCTCTGGACGCACTCACCGACTAAAACTCACGTTGGAGCGGCGCGAGAGCGCGCCGCTCAACGTTCGGTTATTGCGTCACGGCGATCGTCGATTACGCTTCGTTCAGCATCGTCACGCCGCGACGCAATAACTGTTCAAGCCTGCGCCGGCATCTATTCGTCCACCGTCGCGCGCTTGGCCGCAGTCTGGCGCAGTTAGAGCGCGAAGCGAAAAGCCCACGATGACCCAACGCGAAGGCAGCCTCGAAGCTCCGATCCGGCATCCGATCGACTGGAAGAATCCAGAGTATTACGACCGGGCCTCGGCCGACGGAGAGCTCGAGCGGATCTTCAACATCTGCCACGGCTGCCGTCGCTGCGTCAGTCTCTGCAATGCGTTTCCGACGTTGTTCGACCTGATCGACGAGAGCAAGACCGGCGAAATCGACGGTGTCGACAAGGCCGACTTCGGCAAGGTCGTCGATCAGTGCTATCTGTGCGACCTCTGCTACATGACCAAGTGTCCGTACGTCCCGCCGCATCCATGGAACGTCGATTTTCCGCACCTGATGCTGCGGGCCAAGGCACAGAAGTTCGAGCGCGGCGAAACGAGTTTTCGTGATCGTCTGCTGACCGGCACCGACCGCCTCGGCAAGCTCGCGACGATACCGGTGGTCGTCCAGGCGGTGAACAAGGCGAACCGCACGCCGCTCGCGCGCAAGGCGATCGACAACATGCTGGGCGTGCACCGCGACCGCCGGCTGCCGCCATACGCGGCGCGGCGCTTCAATCGGCTGGCGCCCGACTCGAAGGCCTGGCCGGTCAAAAACGGCGAGCGCACGCCGGGCAAGGTGGCGATCTTTTCGACCTGCTACGTCAACTACAACGAGCCCGGCATCGGGCTCGACCTGATCGCGATTCTCGAGCACAACGAGAGTCCGTACACGATCTTCGAAAAGGAGGTCTGCTGCGGCATGCCCAAGCTGGAGTTGGGCGACTTCGACACAGTCGAGAAGCTCAAGGCGACCAATATGCCGCGGCTGGCGGCGTACGCGCGCGACGGCTATGCGATTCTGACTGCGGTGCCGTCTTGCACGCTGATGTTCAAGAGCGAGTTGCCGCTGCTGTTTGACGGGGACGCCGACGTCCAAGCCGTCTCCGACGCGATGTTCGATCCGTTCGAATATCTGGTGCTGCGCGACAGGGACGGGCTGCTGAAAAAGGAGTTCAAGACCGGGCTCGGCAAGGTCAGCTATCACATTCCCTGCCACTCACGCGTGCAGAACGTCGGCCAGAAGACGCGCGAAGTGCTCGAATGGGTGCCGCAGACCACCGTGACCACCGTCGAGCGCTGCAGCGGCCACGACGGAACCTGGGGCGTCAAGACCGAGTTCTACCAGGCGTCGATGAAGATCGGCAGGCCGGTGTTCCGGCAGATGGGGGAGGGCGATCCGGATTACATCAGCTCAGATTGTCCGATCGCCGGCCGGGCGATATTGCAGGGTATCGAGCAGGCGCAGCAGGCGACGCGCGCGCAGAAGCTGCATCCGCTGACCCTGATGCGCATCGCCTACGGGCTGCCGGGGACGATCGGGGACACACGATGAAAAGGATCGAAGCGGGGCGCAAGCCGCGCATCACCCGCGATAGCCTGCTTACGCTGGAGGCGTACGCCGGGACACGAAACGAGTACCGGGCGAAGGTCATCGCGCACAAGAAAGACCGCACCGTGCATCTGGGCGAACACCTGACCTTGCTGTTCGAGGACGAGCTGACGATACGCTACCAGATCCAGGAAATGCTCCGCATCGAAAAGACGTTCGACGAAGCCGGCATTCAGGACGAGCTCGACGCGTACAACCCGCTGGTGCCGGACGGCCACAACTGGAAGGCAACGCTGCTGGTCGAGTACGAGGACGTCGACGAGCGCAAGGCGGCGCTGGCAAAGCTCAAGGGTATCGAGGATCGCGTGTGGGTCCAGGTCGAGGGGTCGCCTCGGGTGTACGCGATCGCGGACGAAGACCTCGAGCGCGAGAACGAGACCAAGACCTCATCGGTGCACTTCGTGCGCTTCGAGTTGACGCCGGAGATGGTCGCGGCGGTCAAGTACGGAGTCGGGATTTCGATCGGCGTCGATCATCCCGCCTACACGTTTGCGCTGGCGGCGGTTTCCAACCCGACGCGCCGCGCGCTGGAAGGCGATCTCGGCTGACCCGCACCGTGAGCGGCGCCGCCCGTGCGCCGCCCGCTACGAGCGGTCCGACGTCGGATCCTCGGCCGGCATCCCGGTGCCCGGCGAGCCGCCGATTCGCAACTCCCAGGCGTCGCGGGTGATACCGCGCACGCAGAAGGTTTCGATGCGCCCGCGATGGTCGCGCTCGACGGTGCGCAGCAGCGCAAAGCCGCACTTTTCCAGGACCCGTCCGGACGCGGCATTGCGCTCGAGGTGCGTGGCGGTCAGCGCCTCGCAATCCAGATAGCCGAAGGCGAGGGCGGTGATCGCCATCGTCGCGGCAGTCGCATAACCGCGGCCCCAGAAAGGCCGCCCGATCCAGTACCCGATGTTGTCATCGTCTGCGTCAGCCAGCGGGCGCAGCACGATGGCGCCGACGAGCGTCGTCCCCGGCGCGGTGGCAATCGCATAGGCGTACTCTCTTCCGAGCTCGCGGTCGGCCTCGTGGCTTGCGATCCACGCTGCGGCCGCCCCGGGAGGATACGGATGCGGGATCGACGACGTCGGCTCGGCGACTTCGGCGTCGGCCGCGAGTGCCTGCACGCGCGGCGCATCGGCAGGCGTGAACGGTCGCAGCAGGACGGGATGGGAACTGACGCGTTCCGGCAGCAACTAGGCCCTGTCAGTCGCGGAAATTGCCGAACTGCAATGGGAAGTCGGTAATCGACTTCTTGACCGCCGCGATCGCGTTCTGCAGCTCA
>JBDTNP010000409.1:0-5761 GCA_039933695.1 Betaproteobacteria bacterium
CCGGGCGCTCGGTTCGCGCGGCGATCAACGAGCTGTTCGATTATGGGCGGCCGGAGTCGATCGAGCTCGCGGTCCTGATCGATCGCGGCGGGCGCGAGTTGCCGATCGAAGCCACCTATGTGGGCGCGCGGGTCGCGGTCGCGCGCGATTCGTCGATCGTGCTGCAACGCCATCTGGACGGCCGCTTCGAATTGTCGGTGGAGCCGATCGAAAGCGCGCCCGGTGCGTAACCCGCAGCTCAACGGCGACGGCGAGCTGCAGCACCTGCTGACGCTGGAAGGACTGCCCGCTCCCGTCATCGATCGAGTACTCGACACCGCTCTGCCGTTCGTGTCGATCGCGGAGCGCGACGTCAAGAAGGTGCCGCTGCTGCGCGGGAAGACGGTGTTTAATCTGTTCTTCGAAAACAGCACGCGTACACGCACGACCTTCGAGATCGCCGCCAAGCGACTGTCGGCCGACGTGATCAACCTGAACATAGGCGTGTCATCGACCAGCAAGGGCGAGACGCTGCTCGATACGATCGACAATCTGGTTGCGATGAACGCCGACATGTTCGTCGTGCGTCATGCGCAGAGCGGCGCCGCGCACCTGATCGCCCAGCATCTTTCCGCTGCCGAGCGTCCGCACATCCATGTGATCAACGCCGGCGACGGCCGCCACGCGCATCCGACCCAGGGCCTGCTCGACCTGTTCACGATCCGGCATTACAAGAAGGATTTCCGCGGCCTGACCGTCGCGATTGTCGGCGACCTGCTGCATTCGCGCGTCGCGCGCTCGCTTATCCACGGGCTGACGACGCTGGGCACGACCGAAGTGCGGGTGATCGGGCCGCGGACGTTGCTGCCGGCCGCGATCGAGAGCATGGGCGTGCGCGTGTTTCACGACATGCGCGCCGGATTGGCCGGCGCCGACGTCGTCGTCATGCTGCGCCTGCAGAGCGAGCGCATGAAGGGCGCGCTGCTGCCGTCGGCGGGCGAATACTTCAAGCACTACGGCCTGACGATGGAGAAGCTGGCGCTGGCCAAGCCGGATGCGATCGTCATGCATCCCGGACCGATGAATCGCGGCGTCGAGATCGACTCGGCGGTCGCCGACGGCGCGCATTCGGTGATCCTGCCGCAGGTGACGTTCGGGATCGCCGTGCGGATGGCGGTGATGAGCATGCTGGCGGGCAATTGACAAGCGCCGCTAAAAAGCCTGCGACCAATATCGAGATCAGGAACGGACGCCTGATCGACCCGGCGCATCGCATCGACGGCAAGACCTCGCTGTTCGTCGCGGCCGGACGAATCGCCGCCGTCGGCAGCCCGCCGGGCGGCTGGCGAGCCGACCGAATTATCGATGCGGCCGGATGTGTCGTCTGCCCGGGGCTGATCGATCTTGCGGCGCGCCTGCGCGAGCCGGGGTTCGAGTACAAGGCGACGCTCGAATCGGAAATGAACGCCGCGATCGCCGGCGGCGTGACCAGTCTCGCCTGCCCGCCCGATACCGACCCGGCACTGGACGAACCCGGCCTGGTCGAAATGCTCAAGCACCGCGCGCGCTTGCTGAATCAGGCGCACGTCTATCCGGTCGGCGCGCTGACCGTGGGGCTCAAAGGCGAGAACATCACCGAGATGGGCGAGCTGTCCGAAGCCGGATGCGTCGCCTTCTCGCATGCCGACGCGCCGCTGGCAGATACGCAGGTGCTGCGCCGCGCGCTGCAGTACGCGGCGACTTTCGACTATCCGGTCTGGCTTCGTCCGCAGGACGCCTACCTCGCGCGCGGCGGCGTCGCGCATGACGGCGAGGTCGCGACCCGGCTGGGCCTGGCCGCGATCCCGGCCTCCGCGGAGATCATTGCACTGGATACGATCATCGCGCTGGCCAGGGAAACCGGCGCCCGGGTGCACATCGCGCGGCTGTCGACGCGCGAAGGCGTGGCGCGGGTGCGCGAGGCGAAGCGCGCCGGCCTCAAGCTGACTTGCGACGTCGCCGTTCATCACGTCCATCTGTGCGACATCGACATCGGCTGGTTCGATGCGCAATGCCATCTCGTCCCGCCGCTGCGCAGCGCGCGCGACCGCGACGCTCTGCGCGCGGGGCTTGCCGACGGCACGATAGACGCGATCTGCTCCGACCATGCGCCGGTCGACGACGACAGCAAGCAGCTGCCGTTCGCCGAGGCCGAGCCGGGCGCGACCGGGCTCGAGCTGCTGTTGCCGCTGACGCTCAAGTGGGCGCACGCAGCGAAGGTTCCGCTTGCCGCGGCGCTTGCCCGCATCACCGCCGAGCCGGCCCGGGTGCTCGGGATCGACGCCGGCCATCTGGCCGCGGGCGCCGCCGCCGATGTGTGCATCGTCGCGATAGACGAGGCATGGAGGGTCACGCGCGACGCGCTGCAAAGCCAGGGCAAAAACACGCCGTTCCTGGGCCTCGAACTCGCCGGCCGCGTGCGCTATACGCTGGTCGACGGGCAGATCGTGTACGAATCCGCCGCTCGCGACCACGCAGCGTGACCAGTCGCCGGCCCGGCGCACGGCTCGCCGCGTCGAGACGGGAGCCGCTAGACCCTAGTCCGCAGCAGCGTTGGGCGCAGTCGGAGTAATCCGTATTTCCTTCAGAGCCGCGTCCGGCAGTACGTAGGTCGTCTTGAGCAACGGATCATCTTCGTCGACCAGCGCTGGGAACAACGCGCCGCCGAGCGCCCGAACGGCGAAAATCTCCTGGACCGCACGGCTGAACTTCAGGAACGCCACCGTCCTGGCGGTCTCGATGTTCACGACCCAGACCCCGCTCAAGCGCTCGCTGTTGTCGTCGGTTATCGGGATGTCGGTGAATGCGTTGGTCTCGCGCAGCTGCGAGAGGCCGATGAACGCCAGCGGACCGATGAAGTCGAGGCCGCGAGTGAAGCCGGGCACGCGCGCAACCGTCTCGATTTTTCCCGATCCGAGATCGACCAGCCCAAGGCTGCCGCGACCCGATTCGAGCAGCCAAAGCCGCCCGCGGTGCCAGCGCGGGCTGTGCGGCATCGACAGCCCTCGGACGATAGGCTCGCGAGACGCGTAGTCGATCAGGACGCCGCCGTCCTTTTTATTCGCCCGCCAGCCCTGCGGTGTATCGACCGCGGCGAGCGCCGTCAGGAATTTCGGCTGTCCGGCCACGATCGCCAGGCCATTCAGATGGCAGCGGTCTTCGGGCGCGAGCCCGGTGATGAACCTCGGGCGCCAGCGAGGGACGAAGCTGTGATCCTGATCCAGCGTGCACAGACAGGAAAAAAGCGTATTGACATACCAGCACTCGGCGCCGGCGAGCGCCATTTCGTGGATGTCGATGTTGGCCGTGACATGGTGATTGCGGAAAACGTAGACCGCATCGTGCCGATGCGGCGGATCGAGCTTCGCGCTCGCGGCCGGAACGTTTCGGAACTCGCGGATCCCGGACTCGGTACCGACGAGCAGTCGATCGCGATCGACGGCGAGCCCCATCGGCTTGGCGAATCCGACGAAATGCGTGTTCAACGTCGGACCATCGGCGCGCGCGAGAATCAGCTGTCCTGCCTGGTAAGTCGTGATCAGCAGTGACGCGCCGAACTCGCGAAGCATATCGGGCAGATTGCTGGTGTGCACGCTGGCGAGCGGGGCGATCGCCGCGTCGGCGCTCGGCGTCGCAGGTTCGCGGGGCGGCGGCGGGCCGGACGCAGCGATGGTCGGCGGCGCCGGAATCCTTGCGTCGTCGTGCGCTCGGCAAGCGGCAACGAATCTGCGGGCTTGGTCGGCAGTGGCGGCGAGCGCTGGCAGTTGCGATGCGAGCAACGCCTCGTGGCGCCGCCATTTGCCCGGCGCCGGAGCCGTCACCGTGTGGGCCGACAGCGGCAGCGACGCGGATAGCGCGCGATCCCAGCCGATGCCGGCAAACGCGCAGATTCTGCGGATCTCGGTTTCGGGGTCGGCCAGCAAGTCGCCGTAGGTCAGCGCGAACACCCGGCCGGCCGGCAAGGTGGCGAGGTCGTCCAGCAGCATCTGCTGCGTGCGCTGCCACTGGGCGGCGACGATCGCCGCGACCGATGCGCCGGCGAGCTCCCGCCATCCGGGCACCAGCAGGAAAGACCAAGACGGTCCTGGCCACCCGGGCAAGTCCGGGTACATGACAAAGCGGTCGGACTGCCAGCCTTCGATCAGGCTGCTCAGGTTTTCCTCCGGCTCGCGGTACAGATAGACGTACAAGGCATCGGGAAATACCGCATCCAGGAACGGCACGCGCAACGCGTTCTTCGGCGTCTTTTCCACCAGCCTGAACGCTGCGGCGTCAGGCGGCAGCGGGTTGCCATCGCGGTCGCGCAACGCGACGACGAAGCGACGCTTGATTTCGTCGATGACCTCGGCCGTTGCATCCGCCGCGGTCAAGCGGTTGGACTCGTAGCTGCGCGCTTCGGGCCGCAAGGCCTGGAGCCCTTCGATCTGCACGTGGCTTTCGTTGCCGACGGTGTACACAGCCGGTGCCTGCACCAGCGTCTCGAACAGCAGCGAGCTGCCCGAGCGCGGAGCGGCGACAATAATCAGCGGCCGATCGAAGCGTGGCCCCGCGGGTGCCGCGACCGCCGCCGAGGTCGCGGGCATGCCGACTTGGCCGAGGTCAGGGACATGCGCCGCGCTGGACGGACCATCGGCGCGCCTTGGCGGCGTGTGCAACGCCGGAACGAGCGAGCCTTCGATGACGCCGGCGAGATTGACTCCGTTGGGCAAGCCGATCGGCGCGGCGAGCGCATGCGTCTGCCGCTGGAACGCGGCGGCAAGCGCCGCAAACGCGGCCCAGCCTGCAGGGGCGTCGCCGTAGCGAGCCCAGAGCGCGCGCCACTGCTGCAGAAGCGGCTGCGCTGCGGCGGCGAGCGCCTCGACTGCGGCACCGTCGGGCGCAGCCTGGCGGGCGTCGGACAGCAAATCCCGCCAGGTGAGCTCAAATTCCCATGGGCTCATCACGCTGGGAATGTTTATCGACTCGCAGACCGGTTGGTGTTCGATTCCGCTGGCGAACGGCACCTGCCGCGGCGTGCCTGCGGACGTTTCGACCAGCGCCCAGAAAGCGTCGCTGCCGACCGTATCGATCACCAGGTGAATTCGCTCGTGCGGGGTCGGATTCAAAACGTTGTGCCGCCGCCAGGTATCGAAAATCCAGCATTCGCCCGCCAGCATGCTGGTAACGGCGTCGCCGCACAGGAAACGGACTTCGGGAAACGTCAGCACCGGCACGTGCGCGCGCACGCGTTGCATCCAGTAGTGATTGATGTCGACATGCGCAGTGGCTTCGGCCCGGGCGTCGAGCTTCATCAGCCTGCTGCGGCCGAGCGGGGCGCCCAGTTCGGCCATCACTTGGCGGATGTAAGGGCAGCGGGCGAGCTGCGGCGTCGGTCGCATCGGACCGGCGACACCCTCGCGGGCAGGATCGCCGTCGAGCGCGATCAGCGGCAGCGACCAGTTGCCAGGGTGTCCCTGAGGGTGGGGCCGCCAGTCCGAACGGCTGAACTGGTCGATTTCGGCCGCGAGCCGCGCCGCGTCGAACGACAGAGGCAGACGGATGAAAGGTTGCGAAAGTCGCATAAATGCCTAATGACCCGGGCAGCGGCCAGCGCCCGCGGCCTAGATGTCTTGCCTTCCTGAAAAACCCGGACTATTGTAGGTCATTGGCCGCGACCGCCAGCAGCGAGCCGCGCCGCCGGGCCGAGAAGAAGCGACAGCGCGTCGCAAGGGGAAAACATGGGAAACGTTGTTCAAACGGCCAT
>JBDTNP010000410.1:0-7265 GCA_039933695.1 Betaproteobacteria bacterium
CCTGGGGGTCAGCTTGAGTTGCGGAGCGCGCTCCGCGACCAGCGCGCCGAGCCACGCCAGGTCCTTGTCGGCCGTGCCGGCGTTGACGACGAGGCGGAACCAGTCTTCGCGCAGGAAGTAGACGATCAGGTCGTCGAGCACGCCGCCGTCGGGCCGCAGCAGGCACGAATAGAGCGCCTTGCCCGGCACGGTCAGCTTGTCGACGTTGTTGGCGAGCGCGCAGCGCAGGAAGTCGCGTACGCCGCTTCCGCCCGCCGCCGGCTTGCGCGGCTCGATGTCGACCGCAAGCATGTGCGAGACATCGAACATCCCGGCGGCGCGGCGCACTGCGTGGTGCTCGTCGATCTGCGACCCGTAGTGGACCGGCATGTCCCAGCCGCCGAAGTCGACCATCCTGGCGCCGGCGGCGAGATGAATCGCGTGGAGCGGGGTTTGCTTGAGCAACACGCCTCCCAGGCAGGAAAAAGGGCGAGGCCGACGATTTCGGCTTCGCCCCGTCTGTCCTTTTTACCTGAGAGATTGCGGCCTTCGCCTCGCGGCTTTGGCCGGTGCCCCTTCGGTGGGCCGCTGCATCAAACGCGCGGCCGCTCTCCAGAGTGACTTACGGCTCGCGCAGTCCTTTCGCCTGAGCGATCGCGGGAGTTACGCCTTCGGCGGCAACCGGTCCAACGTGCGGCTGCCCTCTCCTGCACGAGCCGGGCAAGCTTACCGGTAGCGTCCGCGGCTGTCAAAACACCGGTGGCGTGCAGCCGCTAGGCGCCGGTGTCGGCGCTTACTTCTTCAGCGTCAGAATCCAGCCGACCAGATTCTTGATGTCGGCGTCGCTGACCTGCGCGTTCGGCGGCATCGGGACCGGACCCCAGACGCCGCTGCCGCCCTTTTTCACCTTGTCGCTCAGCTTGGCCAACGCATCCTTGTCGCCCTTGTATTTGGCGGCGACGTCCTGATAGGCGGGCCCGACGACTTTCTTGTCGATCGCGTGGCAGGCGGCGCAACCGTCTTTTTGCATCAACGCCTGCGCGCCGGCGTTGTCCAGTGCGGCGTGCGCGTTGCCGGCGGCGAACAGGACGGCGGCGAGCGCGATTGCGTGGCGTTTCATTGGGGCTCCGTAAGGTGATGGCGGTCGGTCGTCATGGTACTGGACAGCGTTCGCGCCGCCAAACCGCGCACCGTTCAGGACGCGAGAACCGCGTCCAGGTCGGACTGCGCGTGCAGCGGCGGCAAGCACACGGTGCCGCGGCAAAGCCACGCGGTCACCGGCCCGGCGGCGGCGGCGTGCGGCTTCGCCAGCGTGTCCGGCAATTGCTGCTGCTGCGACAGGTCGAGCGTCCAGAGCGACGGCCGATAGTGGCGTTCGACGCCGCGCTGCCACGACAGGCACGCGGCGGGTTCGCCGCGCAACAGCAGCATCGCCGGCGGCTCGAGGCAGGCTTCGAGGGCAATCAGCAACGATGAAAAGCCGGCGGGCCGCGCGGCCAGCTCGCGCCCGAATGCGCGCACCGTTCGCTCGGCGCTGTCCAGATAGCGGGGCTCCGACAGCCAGTGGCCGAGTGCAATCAACGCCTGTGCGGCAATGCCGTTGCCGGCCGGTGTCGCGTTGTCGTGTCCGGGCTTCGGCCGGAGCAGCAGGCTTTCGTGGTCGTCGCTGGTGAAAAAGAATCCGCCCCCCGCGCGATCCTCGAAGCGGGCGAGCAATGCATCGGCGATCTCGATCGCCCAGGCCAAGTCCTGTGCGCGGAACGCACTCTGCAGAAGCTCGATCAAGGCCGCGAGCAAAAAAGCGTGATCGTCGAGGTAGGCGTTCAAGTGCGCGCGCCCATCCTTGTACGTCGCCAGCAGCCGTCCGTCGCGCCACATCGTCCGCCGGATGAAGTCCGCCGCCTGCTGGGCGTCCGACAGCCACGAAGGTTCGTCGAGCACGCGGGCAGCACGCGCCAGCGCGGCGATCATCAGCGCGTTCCACGAGCAGAGGAGCTTGTCGTCGCGGCCCGGTCGGACGCGCCTCGCGCGCGCCGTCAGCAACTTGCCGCGCGCCGCCTCCAGACTCGCTTCGACCTCGGGCAGCGGCAACGAAAGCTCGCCAGCAATCTGCTCGAGCGGCACCGTGACTCTCAAATGCCATGCCGCGTGCTCGAAGTTCGGCGCGCGGTCCAGCCCCCAGTGCCGTGCCGCCACCGCGTATTCCGCCGGATCGAGCTCGGCCTTTACCTGATCGGGCGTCCACACGTAGAACTTGCCTTCCTCGTGCTCGCTGTCGGCGTCGAGGCTCGAATAAAAACCCCCGTCGGGCGCCCGCATTTCCGACCGCAGCCACGCGACGATCCCGCGCGCGGTTTTCTCGAACGCAGGCTCGCCGGTGGCGCGCCACGCATCGGCGTAAAGCGCGAGCAGCGCCGCGTTGTCGTAGAGCATTTTCTCGAAGTGCGGAATTGTCCATTCGCCGTCGACGCTATAGCGGGAGAACCCGCCTGCCAGCTGGTCGTGGATGCCGCCTTCGGCCATGCGAAGTAGCGTGACGCGAACGATGCGCAGCGCATGCTCGTCGCGGGTCGCGGCGTAGCGGCGCAGGCAAAAATCCAGCTCGGCCGCGTGCGGAAACTTCGGCGCGCTCCCGAAGCCGCCATCGACCGGGTCGAACGACTGCGCGAGCGATGCATAGGCGCCGTCCGGCGCCGCCGCGGGCAGCGCCGCGGCGGCATCGGCCGGCTCGGGCAAAGTCAGCGCGAGGGCGGCCTTCAGCCGCTCGTTCTGCTCGGCGATCGCCTCGCCCTGCTCGCGGTACGCGTGCGCGAGCTGCGGCAACAGGTTGGCGAAGCCGGTCAACCCGTAACGCGAGGTCTTCGGAAAATACGTGCCGCCAAAAAAAGGCTCCTGCTGCGGCGTGAGGAACATCGTCAGCGGCCAGCCCCCGCTCCGGCGGGAGAGCATCGCATGCGCGGTCTGGTAGATCTGGTCGAGGTCCGGCCGCTCTTCCCGATCGACCTTGACGTTGACGAACAGGTCGTTCATCAGCGCAGCGACGCGCTCGTCCTCGAACGATTCGTGCGCCATCACGTGACACCAATGGCACGCCGAATATCCGATCGACAGCAGGATCGGCTTGTTCTCGCGCCGCGCCCGGGCGAGCGCCTCTTCGCCCCACGGATACCAGTCGACCGGATTGCTCGCGTGCTGCTGCAGATAGGGGCTGGTTTCGCCCGCCAGACGATTGGGCATGTCGATGCGAATGGACCGAAAGCCCGGCCCGGGGGCTAAGGCTTGATTTCGTCGAACGCGATGCGCTCGAAATCGGCGCCGCGCTGCAGCAGGCGCGTCAGGCGGAAACGCCGCTCGGGGCCGGAGGAGATGGTGCGAAAGATGCGGCCGGGATTGAACGTGCGCGGCGGCACGAGCATCGCGGGCTTTTCATCGGGTGTCGCGCCGAGAATCACCGTCGGTATCGGCGCCTCTTCGACCAGCATCGTCGTCAGCGCCCGCACCGCGAGCGCCGTCGGTGCCCCGGGCCAGAGCTTGATTCCGAGGGTCAGTTGATCGCGGCTGTCGAGCGCGACGTGCACGACGTGTCCGCAGCGCAGGCGCTCGTCGTCGCGAACGATGACCAGCTGGTCGAGATGCCAGCGGTACTGGCCGACCGCGGGGTGATGCAGCATCGCAGCCGTCCATTCGTAATTTCCCTGCCAGCGTTCCCACGCCCACGAACGCTCGGCTTCGTCCTTGTTGCGATCGTAATCGGTAAGCGCGCCCAGCGTGGCCAGGTGCTGCGTCCCCTGGTACGACAGGTGGCCGACCAGGTCCCTGCTGTTGAAGGTCTTCCCGGACACCCGAAAGTACGCGGCCCCCAGCCCGCCGGCGCAAAGCTCGAGCCCTGTCTGCGATTCGCCGCCCGCGCCACGCTTGAGCGGCAGCGCGTACCAGTGCGCGTCCAGTTGCGACAGCAGCGTCGAGCACGCATCGGCGGAGACGTCGTGCCCCAGCTGCAGCTCGGCCGGATTGGCTCCGGTCGCGAGCCGCTTCAGTCGTCCGCGCACGCTCGCCGCGAGCTTCGCCGGATAGCAGTAACGCGTCGACTGGCCGCCGTGGCGCGGCGCGGCGGCGTGGAGCGTCGCGCCGCCGAGACCGTCCAGATCGACGGTGATCACCGGCCCCTCGGTTTCGCGCTGCTGTGCGTACGGAAAGATCTTGCGCGCCCACATCGCCAGCCAGCGGTCGGTCAGTTCGATCTGGCGCACGGTCATGCTGCAAGGGTCGGCCAGGTCGAGCAGCAGCGCATGCGCATAAGTCGAGTAGCAGGACAGTCCGATGGCGTTGGGCATCAGGTCGTCCGACACCGCCGTGACCGCGCACTCGAGGATTTCGGCCAGCCGGAAATACGCATGCAGCTCCTGCCAGACGGTCGCACCCGGCGTGCGGCGGGCGAGGCCGTGCACCAGCACCAGTTGCTTGCCGACCCAGAGGCCGCGCTGCAGAACCTTGGCCTTGACGCCCTGCAGCTCGGCGTCGCCTTCGAGCAAAGGCTTGAGACAAGCCGAGTACTGGACCCATAACGCCTGCCAGAGCGCGAGCGCCTGATCGGCGGCTTCCTTTTCGCGCGCTGCGGACGGCTGCGGCTTGCCGGCGTAACGGCGCGCCAGCTCGGTGTGCAGGAAGCTTACCGGCTCGCGCATCAGCTCGGCGATCCGGCCGCGCTCGCGTGGCGCGAACTCCGCCTCGCCGACCCGCCGCAGCTGGTCGAGAATTTCTTCGTAATACCGCGGGATATTGGTTACCGGCAGGTTGCGCAGCCACATCGCGCAGCCGTCGGCGTCGGCGAAGGCGAGCTGGCCGAGAGGGGCCCCAGCCTGCGGCTGCATAGGCGTGAGTGGGTTGGTCACCATGACAGCGCCATATTCGGGTCTTTATAGCACAACTGCCCTCCCGGGCGGGCAGCTGGCCGCCGCACGGCACCCGCCGGGCGCCGCAGCGTGAATAGTCGGGTTTTCGCGTGCGCAATCTGCCGGCGCGCCGGCGCGTTGAGGCGTCCAGACTGTGTACAACAGAGAAAGGGCCAGCAACCGACAACCAGTCCGCGGCCGACTCGATCTGGAGACGAATATGTGCACAAACTTCGCATCCGACCTGCCCCACCCGCTGAACGCGCGCGAATCGCTGCTCGGCGGAGATGAAAATCGCGAACTTCGCGCGGCCGGCCGGCGAGCGTCGGAAACCGCTCGCCGCGACGCACCGTCGCGCCGCTACCGCTTGCCTCCAACCCGCGCTGCGCGATCCCCGCGCGGTCGCGGGGTCTTTTTCGCGCCGGGCAAGCGCATGCTTTCGGCGGTCGTGATCGCAGCGGCGTTGTTCACGCTGGCGGCGATGCTGGGCACGACGGCGGTCGTCGACAGCGCCACCTTCAACGCTAACGCGGGGCCGCGCCTTGTCGCCTCGGCTTCGCTCGCACCGGCGCCGATCCTCGCGCTTTCGCGCTAAAGCGCGCCTTCGGCGACAGCGAAGCGGCCGGACGCTGCCGACTCACACAAGCACGCGCTCGATGCCGCCGTTGTTCGCGGCCTTGACGTAATCCGGCAGCCAATCGGGTCCGAGAACGCGGCGCGCGATCTCGACGACGATGTAATCGGCGTCGGTGCCGGCGTCGTCGGCGAAACGGGACAGCCCCTGCAGGCACGACGGGCACGAGGTCAGAACTTTCACCTCGCCGCCGAAGCCGTCGCCGCGTAGCGCAGAGGCACCCTTGCGCATCTCTTCCTCCTTGCGAAAACGGACCTGGGTGGAAATATCCGGCCGCGTCGAGGCCAGCGTTCCCGATTCGCCGCAGCATCGATCGCTCAGCGCCACTTTCGTTCCCATCAACTCGTTGACCACCTTCAGCGGCTGGTAGGTCTTCATCGGCGTGTGGCATGGGTCGTGGTACATGTAGCGCACGCCGGAGAGCTCGCCTTCGCCGAGCCGGACACCTTTTTCCAGCAGATACTCGTGGATATCGAGCAGCCGGCAGCCGGGAAAGATCTTTTCGAACTCGTATTTCTGCAACTGGTCCATGCAGGTACCGCACGAAACCAGCACCGTCTTGATGTCGAGATAGTTGAGCGTATTGGCGACGCGGTGAAACAGCACGCGGTTGTCGGTGATGATCTCCCGCCCCTTGTCCTCATTGCCGGCCGAGGTCTGCGGATAGCCGCAGCAAAGATACCCCGGGGGAAGCACGCATTGCGCGCCGACGTGATAGAGCATCGCCTGCGTGGCAAGCCCCACCTGAGAGAACAGCCGCTCGGACCCGCATCCGGGGAAATAGAACACCGCATCCGATTCCTCGGCGGCACGCGACGGGTCGCGGATGATCGGCACGACCGTCGAATCCTCGATGTCGAGCAGCGCCCGGGCCGAGCGCTTCGGCAAGCCGCCCGGCATCGGCTTGTTGACGAAGTGGATCACCTGCGTCACCAGCGGCGTGCCGCCGACGGTTGCCGGCGGCCGTCCGGTCTGCACCGCCGCGAGTCCCAGTCGCTTCACCACGCGGTAGGCCAGCCGCTGCAGCCGGTATCCCCAGACCATCATCAGCTTCCGGGAGAGCTTGATCCTCGTCGGGTCGGTCGCATTCAGGAAGAACATCGCCGCTGCGGTTCCCGGATTGAATCTGGCATGACCCTGGCGGCGCAGCAGATTGCGCATCGCGATCGAGACGTCGCCGAAATCGATGTCGACCGGACACGGGTTCAGGCACTTGTGACAGACGGTGCAGTGGTCGGCGACGTCGCCGAACTCGTCGAAATGCTTCAGCGACACGCCGCGCCGCGTCTGCTCCTCGTACAGGAACGCCTCGATCAACATCGAGGTCGCCAGGATCTTGTTGCGCGGGCTGTACAGCAGGTTGGCGCGCGGCACGTGCGTCGCGCACGGCTGTTTGCACTTGCCGCAGCGCAGGCAGTCCTTGATCGAATCGGCAATCCGCCCGACCTCCGACTGCTCGAGGATCAGGCTCTCGGCGCCTAGAAGGCTGAAGCTCGGCGTGTAGGCGCGGGAGAGATCGGCCCCGGGCAAAAGCTTGCCGCGGTTGAACCGCCCTGCCGGGTCGACCTTCTGCTTGTACGCGATGAATGGCGCGATCTCGTCGGCGGTCAGGTATTCGAGCTTGGTGATGCCGATGCCGTGCTCGCCGGAGATGACGCCACCCAGGCTTCGCGCCAGCGCCATGATGCGTCCGACCGCGGCATTGGCCTGCTGCAGCATCGCGTAGTCGTCGGAGTTCACCGGGATATTGGTGTGGACGT
>JBDTNP010000411.1:0-5320 GCA_039933695.1 Betaproteobacteria bacterium
GTCGCCAGGCGCGCTCTGATAGGCGGCAAAGGTCTCCGGCAGCGCCGATCGCAGATCGACGACCGCCGACTCGACCGTCTCGGGCTCGGCGGCGGGCGCGCTCGGCGCGACGCCCAGTCGGCGGTCGAGCAGCGGGGTGATCAGACGGTCGCGATCCGGCCGCTGCTGCTCGACGGCCTCGATATAGAAGCCGAGGCCCGACAGCGATTCGGCCAGCATCTCGAGGTCGTCGTTGTGAACCTCGACGTCCGGTTTCGCATATTCGTCGATCTGCTGCTGGCAGAGCTCGAGCAGGCGCTCCGCGTTGTCGAGCCCAAGCATCTTCAGCGCGCCGGCAATCTGTCGGCTGTCGGCGGCGAGCGTGGCGAGCTCGGCGCGCTTGCTGTTGTCCCTGAAAAAGGCGTCGAGGACCTGTTCCATGTGACGCAGATTGGCCTGAATTTCGCGCGCGACCTGCGCCAGCAGCAGTCTCTCCTGCGCCCGGCGCGCCATTTCGTCGAGTAGCGGCGCACCCGCGACCAGCGGGGTGGGTTTGTTCTGCTGCGCGGCGTCGACGCGCGCCAGCATCGCGTCGATCTGCTGCGGCAGCTCCGGCGAAATCGAGCCGAAATGCTCGATCGTCGATTCGGCGAGCAGCAAGGCGGTCGCGAATTCCATCGCCACCGACTCGGAAACGGCAGCCGTCCCGAACTTGTCGACGCGGCCGGCGAGCGCGCTGATCAGGCGCGTCAGCGACGGTTCTCCGATGGCACGCACACGGTCGACCAGGCCCGCCATCGTCTGTTTGAGCTTTGCGATGTTTTCAGGTCGTCCGCCGGTGACTTTCAGCCAAAGATCCTTGGCGCTGGCCAGCTGTTCGCGCGCGTCGCGCAGCAGCGGCTGCGTGCGCAGCACGTCGGCCGACAGCACTTCGGCGGTCGGAATGAGCCCATTCAGATGATAGGCCCGCTGCACCGCCTGCGTTTGCGCGCCCACCGGGGCGCTTATTGCGACGTAATAGAGCACCTCGCGGCGCATCCGGTCCGAGACCTTTGCCGAGCCTTCGACGAAGCGCCGGATCTGCAGGTCGACTCTTCCGCACAGCTGCTTGACGCCGAATCCACTTTCGACGCCCTTTTCGACGATGCTTTCGAGCAGCGCGCCTACCGTCCACCAGAACGAGCGCTGCGCCGAGTGCGTCTGCACGTCTTCGATGCCCTGAACGGCGTCGCGCATGATCTTCGAGCCTTCCTCGTCGCCGCGCAGCCAGGCGAGCAGGCCGCGCTGGTACAGGCGGCGCTGCTTGATCAGGAAGGAGGAAAGCTTGTGCGGCGTGACCGACTTCATCGTCGCGATCTTCGGCGCGCGGGGCGACAGGTCGGGGAAGAAAAGGTCGGTCGGCGACGCACCCTTGACGCCGCGCGCCTGCTGCATCTGCTCGTACTCGGGGAAAAGCTTCAGCGGCACGGGATTCGCGCCGCCGACCAGCTCGTCCAGGAAAATGCGAAGCTTGCGCCCGGCGCGGTCGACGAGATCGCAGGCCGCGGGCACCTCTTCTTTCGACAGGTCCTCAAGCCGCACCAGATGGCGCTCGATTTCTTCGGTGTAAGCGGCGACTGCGTCGAGTCCCACCATCTGCAGCGCGCCGGCCGCCTGGTGCACATGCGTGCGCGACTGCTTGAGCGGGGTGGCGTCCTGCGGTGCGGCCCTGTATGCCGCGAGCGATTCCAGCCCGCGCCCCAGGGCCTGGTCTATTTCGCCGTGGACCCAGGAGAGTGGTCCGAGATCGAAATCCTGTGCGATGTCGCTGGCCATGATGATTGGGCTAATTGATTCGGGATAGGCAACTCGGCATCAACATGCAAGAACCGCGCCCGCATGGGGCGCCGGGTTCATCCTGCGACACGTCATACCTTGAAACCGGCCACGGAGCTCCGCAGCTCGGCCGCGAGCTTGGTCAGCTGGCCGATCGAGACGTTGGTCTGCTTGGTGCCCTCGGTCGTCTCCTCGGTGATCTTCAGGATGCCTTGCATGCCGCGGGTCACGTCCGACACCGAAGCCGACTGCTTCTGAGTCTGCGCCGAGATACCCCCGATCAGTTCGGCGAGCTCGCGCGACACCCGCCGGATTTCGTCCAGCGCCTGACCGGCGGCATCGGACAGCTTGGTTCCTTCGACCACGCCCACCGTGCTCTTTTCCATCGCCGCGACCGCGTCCTGCGTGTCGGCCTGAATCGTCTTGACGATCGCCTCGATCTGCTTGGTCGCTTCGCCCGAGCGCTCGGCCAGCCGCTGCACTTCCTCGGCGACGACGGTGAAGCCGCGGCCGGCTTCACCCGCCGACGCAGCCTGGATCGCGGCGTTCAGCGCCAGCACGTTCGTCTGCTCGGTGATGTCCGAAATCAGCTCGACGATCTCGCCGATCTCCAGCGACGATTCGCCCAGTCGCTTGATCCGTTTGGCGGTGTCCTGGATCTGCGTCCGGATTTCATTCATGCCCGATATCTGGTTGTGCACCGCCTCGCCGCCTTTTTCCGCGGCGGCAAGCGACTGCTGCGCGACGCGGGCCGACTGCGCCGCCGTCTGTGACACCTCGTTGATCGACTGAGCCATCTGCAGGACCGACGCGGATGCCTGCTGGATCTCCTTGTTCTGCCGCTGCGAGGCCTCGTACAGCCGGTTCGAGATCGCCTGCGCATCGGTCGTCGCCTTGGCCACCTGGTCGGTCGCCGAGTTGATGCCGCGGACCAGCGTGCGGAGCTCCTCGATGGTGAAGTTGATCGAGTCCGCTATCGCACCGGTGACGTCCTCGGTCACCGAGGCCTGCACGGTCAGATCGCCGTCCGCGAGGTTGCCCATCTCGTTCAGCAGCCGCAGAATCGCTTCCTGGTTGCGCTTGTTCTCCTGCTCGCTCTCGAACGCGCGCACCCGTCCATCCTCGCGCGACACCCAGCCATAGGCGATCAGCGCGATCAGCGCCAGCAGCGCGAACGTCATCGCCGCCCACAGGGTGAAACTCCGGACCGTCGTCTGTCCGTCGAACTCGTTGGTCAGCGCAGTCGTGTCGGCAAGCAGCGGCTCGGACTCCTGGTTGATGCCGCGGGCGGCCTGCTTGGCGAGCACCAGCCGCTGCATGTTCTGCAGGATCGCGTTGACGCCGCCCTCGTATCCGGCGAACCGCTTTTGCATTTCGGTCAGCGTTGCGCGTGCGTCGTCGGCCCGCACCGCGCCCGGAAGGCGCAGCGCGTCGCTGCCCTTCAGCAATCCATTGAGAATGTCCCGGAAGGTGCCGGTATCCTTGCCCAGCAGGAACGCGACTTCCGGATCGACTTCGTCCGACGAAACGAGCGAATTCGCGTTCTTGGCGATCCGCTGCGACAGCACGGCAAGCTGGTTGGAGAAATCGACTTCGCGCAGCGAGCCGCCGGCGGAGGCGATCTGCGCTGACGCCTGCTGGGCGAGCTCGAGCAACGCGTTGTTGCCCTGGTTGATGCCGTCCAGGCCCTTCGACAACGAAAGCAGCGCCGCCTGGTTGTCGACCACGGTGGTGGCGTTCTTTTCGACCCGCTCCCAGCGCGCGTCGAGCGCGCCCAGCGCCTTCTGCAGCGCCTCGTTCGTGGCGACGTCGACATTGGTGCCGTGCACGATTCCGCCCTTCATCAGCGCGTCCAGGTCGGCGCGAAAGCGGTCGCGCGAATCCTTGACGCTTGCGAACGCGCCGGCATTGCCTTGCACCGCCAGCGCGGTTCCGCGGGCCAGGCGCTGCGACAACATCTGCATTTCGGTGGCCGTCGTCGAGCTTGCGCCGGCCTGCGAATTGGCCCGGTAGTTGAGCCACAGCATCGCCCCGGCGAGAATGCCGAACAGCAGCAGAAGCACGCCGAGGATCTGGTACTGCCTGGCGATCGGCAGATGCCCGATGAACCACAGGCGCCCGGGCTGCTTCATCTCTGAACTCGCGCTGCGCATCTGATCCATGATCGAAGGTGCAGCCAGCGGGTCGTAGCCGCGCTGAGCGCCGCTCATCTTGACCTGCGTCGTCGGCTCTTCGAGGTCGGCTTCGGACAGGATCTGTCCCCTGCCTGCACCCGCTCCCAAAAGGCCTTTGAATGTGAACGCCATGATTCCTCCCCCAGATAGGGTCGTTACACCTGCATGAATCGGTCAGACTGTGCCGAAGCTACAGTCCAACTTGAAGAAAGCCCGGGTCCTGCGCCAGCAGGGCCAGGTCGATTTCCTGCCACACGCCGCCGGCCTTGTCGGTCCAGCGCGCGCCGTACCACGCCGGCGCATCGACAGCAGCATCGCTACGCACCAATTCGGCGAGATTGCTCAAACCCAGCACCCGCGTCACCACCAGTCCGGCGCGCAATTCACCGACGCGAGGCCCGAACAGGACCAGCCGCGCCTGCGCCGCACCCGCGGTTACCGGCTCGATCGCCTCGCCGAGGAATCCGGCGAAGTCGATAACGCTGTACAGATTGCCGCGGATATTGGAAATGCCGAGATACCACGGGCGGGTCAGCGGCACCGTCGCCAGCGTCGGAACCGCGATGACCTCGCCGGCATCCGCCAGCCGGATCAGCCATTGCCTGCCGGCGCAGGCGAGGCCCAGACGCGATTGCTCGACCTGCTGCGTCGTTTTCGCCGCGAGGCGCGCCGCCAGCTCCTGCTGGAAGGCGCGGAGGTCGAGCTTGGCGGCGCGGGCCATTGCCTTGGATCAGCCTAGGGCCGTGATCTTGGCGATCAGCTCGTCGCGGTTGACCGGCTTGACGATGTAATCGCGCGCGCCCTGGCGCATGCCCCAGATCTTGTCGGTTTCCTGCGTCTTGGACGTGCAAAGAATGATCGGGACGCTGCGCGTCGCCGGATCGCGACTGATCGCGCGCGTCGCCTGGAATCCGTTGAGCCCGGGCATGACGACGTCCATCAATATCAGGTCGGGCTTTACCGTCTTCGCCTTGAGGATCGCGTCCTCGCCATTGTCGCTGGCGACGACCTCGTAGCCTGCCTTCGTCAGCATGTCGTTGAGCACGTGCCGCTCGGTCGGCGAGTCGTCGACGATCAAAACGCGTTTTATAGCCATTGTTTCCGCACCCCTTGCTTCCCCTCTTCTCGCCCGATGCGGGCCTCGCTCAATGCGCCGCCGATTTGACGTGCGTGCCGACCGCCTTCAGCAGGCTTTCCTTGGTGAACGGCTTGGTCAGGTACTGATCGGAACCGACCATTCTGCCGCGCGCCCGGTCGAACAGCCCGTCCTTCGACGAAAGCATGACCACCGGCGTCTGGTGAAAGCGCAAATTCTTCTTGATCAGCGCGCAGGTCTGGTAGCCGTCCAGCCG
>JBDTNP010000412.1:0-5022 GCA_039933695.1 Betaproteobacteria bacterium
TTGGAAAGACCCTCGATCCGCTCGCTGTCCTGCGGGCCGGCGATCCGCTCCTCGCCGGGGGTGAAACGCAGCAAGCGTTCGTGTCGCAGGTCGAACACGCCGCGAAAGCGCTTGCCCATGCCGATCGGCCAACTAACCGGTGCGCAGTCTATGCGAAGCACCGACTCGATCTCCTCGAGCAGCGCCAGCGGCTCGCGGACTTCGCGATCCATCTTGTTGACAAAAGTGATGATCGGCGTAGCGCGCAGACGGCAGACTTCGAGCAGCTTGATCGTCTGCTCCTCGACGCCCTTGGCGGCATCGATGACCATTACCGCGGCATCGACCGCGGTCAGCACCCGGTAGGTGTCCTCGGAAAAATCCTGGTGACCGGGGGTGTCGAGCAGGTTGATCGTGTGGTCGGCATAGTCGAACTGCATGACCGAGCTCGTGACCGAGATGCCGCGCTGCTTTTCAACTTCCATCCAGTCGGACGTCGCGTGCCGCGAGCTCTTTCGCGCCTTGACGGTGCCCGCCATCTGGATCGCGCCGCCATAGAGCAGCAGCTTCTCGGTCAGCGTCGTCTTGCCAGCGTCCGGGTGGGAAATGATGGCGAACGTCCGCCGGCCCGCAACGTCGCGCACGAGTTCGGGCGAGTACCTGGCTTGATTCATCGATGATCCACCGCTCAAAAACAAGCGCCGCCGGCCGGAAACGGCAGGCGGCGCACGTAACCACCATTATACGCGACGCTCGGGCCGGGTTCCGATCGGCGGCGTGGCATCCGACTGGGGCTTATTGCCATTATTATTAATAAATACAGTGCCTTATATTACCGGCTTGCAATTATCTGTCACTGCAGCCGGCGCCTGGCGAGCATTCGTGAATTTTCGGGATAAGTCCCGCGCATTGGTCGGTTTCGGCGCATCCGTTGCGTAATTACCTTCATACCATGCGGGTAAGCGGCGCCACCCGGATCAACGAGCCGCGAGCGTTCCACAGTCGAGGAGTCGCACGATGTCTGAAGCCACCGGATCGTCCTATGTTCGTTCATCTTCCGTTTCCTCAGAGCCCGGCGGGTGGATCGCCGAGGCTGCCAAGCTTGTCGCCGAGGGTATCGCCGTGCTGTTGGACCAGCATGCGTTGGCAAATCGCGCCGCGTACAACGCAGCGCTTTCGCGTCGCAGCGTGGCAGCGATTCGTGCGATGTATGGAGCGAAGCCTGAATAGCAAGCGGCCGCGCGCGCAACCTGTTATCATTCGCACGCGGCATTTGCTCCAGTCCCCTGCCGCAGTCGAATCCGACCCTTCAGCAGTACGCGCCGTTTGGCTGTGACTGGACGTCAACGAGTTGACGACATGCCGAGCGTTTTCCCAAGGCTGTCATGTCATTTGCTTCTCTCGGACTATCCGATGCGCTGGTGCGGGCGGTAAACGCGCACGGGTACACCACACCCACGCCGATACAGACCAAGGCCATTCCCGCCGTTCTCGCCGGCGGCGATTTGCTGGCTGGCGCGCAGACAGGCACCGGCAAGACGGCGGGCTTCGTGCTGCCGATGCTGCAGCGGCTTTCGACCGCCGACGCGCCTCTTTCTGGCGGGCGCTCGTCGCGCAAGCCCTTGCGCGCGCTGATCCTGACGCCGACGCGCGAGCTCGCGGCGCAGGTCGAGGAATCGGTGCGCGTCTACGGCAAATTCCTGAAGCTTACTTCGACGGTCGTCTTCGGCGGCGTCGGAATCAACCCGCAGATCGCGCAGCTCAAGCGCGGCGTCGACATCCTCGTCGCCACCCCGGGTCGCCTGCTCGATCACCACGGCCAGGGCAATCTCGATTTGTCGCGTATCGAGATCTTCGTTCTCGACGAGGCCGACAGGATGCTCGACATGGGCTTCGTTCGCGACATCAGGCGCGTGCTGGCGCTGCTCCCCCGGAAACGCCAGAACCTGCTGTTTTCGGCGACGTTCCCGGACCAGATCAAGGCCCTGGCCGACTCGTTGCTCGACCGTCCGGCGATGATCGAGGTCGCGCCGCGCAACGCAACCGTCGATATCATTCAGCAGAAAATCCATCCGGTCGATCGCGATCGCAAGCGCCAGCTGCTCGCCACGCTGATCGGCGGCAACGACTGGCATCAGGTCCTCGTTTTCACGCGCACCAAGCACGGCGCCAACAAGCTTGCCGAGCAGCTCGGCCAGGACGGCATACGCGCCTTGGCGATCCACGGCAATAAGAGCCAGGGTGCGCGCACCCGCGCACTGTCGGAATTCAAGGAGGGCGGCCTGCGTGTGCTCGTCGCCACCGACATCGCCGCACGCGGCATCGACATCGACCAGCTGCCGCATGTCGTCAACTACGATTTGCCAAACGTGCCCGAGGATTACGTGCATCGGATCGGCCGCACCGGGCGCGCCGGCGCGACGGGCGAGGCGATTTCACTGGTCTGCGTCGACGAGCACGAATTCCTGCGCGACATCGAGCGGCTGCTCAAGCGGCAGATCCCGCAGGAAGTCATAGCCGGCTTCGAGCCGGATCCTCGCGCACGAGCGCAGCCGATTCTGCAAAGACCAGGTCGCGGGCAGTCGCAGGGGCGCGGCGCGGCGTCGGGCCAGCAACGCCGTACCCCGGCCGGAGGCCACGCCGGCCGGAGCCAGCAACCTCGCAGCGCGCCGGCAGCACATGGTTTGCATGTCGGCGGCAAGAGCAGGCATGGACCCGTCGCCTCGCCGCCGCGGCACGGCGCGCGCAACGGAACATCGACGCGCGCGCAAGCGTCGAAGTCGACGTCGGTGTTTCGAAGCGGGACCCGCGCCCGATAGGGCTCGATGCGCAAGGCGCCGGCCGGCCCGATGAAGCTCGCCCGGGACGAGCTGGCGGCGATCGCGGCGCGCACGCTCGAACATTACGAGCAGCGCGCGGAGAGCTTCTGGGAAGGCACGCGCGATCACGACGTCAGCCAGAACATCGCGATGCTGCTGAAGCATATCGAAGCAAAGCCTCCTCTCGCGATCCTCGATCTGGGCTGCGGCCCCGGGCGCGACCTGAAAACCTTGCGCGCGCTCGGTCACGCACCGGTCGGACTGGAAGGTTCGGCGCGGTTCGCGGCGATGGCGCGCGAGCACAGCGGGTGCGAAGTCTGGGAACAGGACTTTCTCGGCCTGAACCTGCCGGCAAGCCGTTTCGACGGCGTCTTCGCCAACGCCGCACTGTTTCATGTGCCGACGCAGGAATTGCCGCGCGTGCTCCGGCAGATTCGCGTCGCGCTAAATCCTCGCGGCGTATTGTTCAGCTCGAACCCGCACGGCGACGACACCGAGGGATGGAACCGCGGGCGCTACGGCGCCTATCTTCGCCACGAGACCTGGCGCGACTATCTCGCCGCCGCCGGTCTGGTCGAGATCGAGCACTATTACCGTCCCGCCGGGCTGCCGCGCGAGCAGCAGCCGTGGCTCGCAACCGTTGCGCGCGCGCCGTGAGCACGCGCATCGCGCCCGAAGAAGTCGAGTTGACGGCCGTGCGCGCGCAAGGCGCCGGCGGACAGAACGTCAACAAGGTTTCGAACGCCGTGCATCTGCGCTTCGATGTTCGGGCCTCGACGCTGCCCGAAACCGTCAAGGCCCGCCTGCTTGCGCACAGCGATCGGCGGATCACCGCGGAAGGCGTGGTCATCATCAAGGCGCAGCGTTATCGCAGCCTCGACCAGAATCGCGCCGACGCCCTGGCGCGCCTGCAACGGCTTGTCGACGGCGCCGCCGCTGTGCCGCGGCCACGCAAGCCGACCAGGCCGACCGCCAGCTCGCAGAAGAGGCGGATCGACAGCAAAGTGCGCCGCGGCGAGATGAAGGCGGCGCGCCGGCGCATCGTCGACGACTAAGGCGCCGGGCGGCGCGTTCACGCGGCGGCGAAGAGGCACGAAACCAGACGGTCGGTCACCTCGCTCCAGCTGAAATGCCGGTGAACGCGCGCGGCGCCTTCCTCGCCCATACTGCGCCAGTTGTCGCGATCACGCGCCGCTGCCGCCATCAGCTCGTACAAGTGCTCGGGATCGGGCGCGAGCGCATCGCCGACGCGCTCCCCGCTCAAGCGTGGCCGGTCGAGCGCGCTCCGGATTCGTCCGCAGCAGGCCGGATCGGTGAAGTCGTCGGTGGGGCCGCCGGACGTGCAGATGACCGGCACCCCGCACGCTGCGGCCTCGAGAACCGGGAGGTTGAAGCCTTCGGCACGGTAGGGCGCTGCATAGACGTCCGCAGCACGATACAGGTCGGCCATCTTGCCCGACGAATAGGTTCCCCCGGTGTAGGTCATGCGGCGGATGACGGCGTCGCGCGCGGCAGAGGAGAGCTCGTCGAGCGCGGCCTTGACAAAGTCGCGCGACGGATACAAGCCGTCGGCCCCCTTGAGCACCAACCGCACGTGCGGCTCCGATGCGGCCACACGCGCAAAAGCGGCGAGCAGCAGATCGATACCCTTGTTCGGCGTCATTGCGCCGACCGACAGAAAGACCTGCTGATGGTCCTCGATATGCAGCGCGGTGCGCGCGGCGGCGCGGCGCGCAGCATCGGCGTGCAGCACATCCGGATCGATGCCGTGCGGAACGACGTGGATGCGCGACGGAGGAATGCCGAATCGCTCGTAGGCAGGCACGCACCAATGCGAAGGCGTGACAATGTCAATCGCGTCGGGAAGCTCGGCGCCTGACGACAAGCCGCCGCGCTGCCCATCCCCCAGGACCCGGTATTCGGGCGTCCCGAAGACGAACTTGCGGCCCGATCGCGCGGCAGTAAAGTCGCTCTCCTCGGCGCGCATGCTGAACGTCGCCTCGGGAAGGAACTCCTCCTCGGGAGGACGCAGCGCGGCCAGGACGCGTTCGTCGTCGGGCGCTACCAGGCCCCGCGTCGTCTTCCACGTCGGGTAATAGTAGGGAACATCCCGAAAGCGCAGGTCGATGTCGCCGCGCCGCAGCAGACACAGGCAATGCGCCTGGGCCACCAGCGCGTACGAGTGATGGATGAATCGCCAGCCTTCGAACTGCAGGCGACGCGG
>JBDTNP010000413.1:0-2223 GCA_039933695.1 Betaproteobacteria bacterium
TGCGGCGGCGGCGGCATCCTGCACGTCCTCGATCTCGAGATCGACGATGCGATCGTCGGTGCCGGCGCGTTCGCGCACTGGCGGGTGGCGCATGCAGCGGCGGATCCCGGTAGAATCGGCGCGCAGGACCCGGCGGCCGCGCCGGATCAAAACGATTGACCATGCCAAAAATACTGATCCTCGGCGTCAACGGCTTCATCGGCCACCACCTGTCCCAGCGCATCATCGCCGCGACCGACTGGGAGGTCTACGGCATGGACATGCAGAGTGAGCGCATCGCCGACCTGCTACCGGAAAAACGCTTCCACTTCTTCGAGGGCGACATCACGATCAACAAGGAGTGGATCGAATATCACATCAAGAAATGCAATACGGTGCTGCCGCTGGTCGCGATCGCCACGCCCGCCACCTACGTGCGCGAGCCGCTTCGGGTATTCGAGCTCGACTTCGAGGCCAATCTGCCGATCGTCCGCGCCTGCGTTCGCTACAAGAAGCACATCGTCTTCCCTTCGACCTCGGAGGTCTACGGCATGTGTGCCGACGCCGAGTTCAATTCCGCGACTTCGGACCTCGTGCTGGGTCCGATCAACAAGCCGCGCTGGATCTACGCTTGCGCCAAGCAGCTGATGGACCGGGTGATCCACGCCTACGGCATGCAGGAAGGGCTCGACTACACGCTGTTCCGGCCGTTCAACTGGATCGGCTCCGGGCTGGATTCGATCAATACCGCCAAGGAGGGCAGCTCGCGCGTGATCACCCAGTTCCTCGGCCACATCGTGCGCGGCGAGCCGATCAAGCTGGTCGACGGCGGCACGCAGAAACGCGCGTTTACCTACATCGACGACGGCGTATCGGCACTGATGCGCATCATCGCCAACGAAAACGGCATCGCCAGCGGCAAGATCTACAACGTCGGCAACCCGCTCAACAATTATTCGGTCCGGGAGCTCGCGCAGATGATGCTGGATCTCGCGCTGACCTACCCCGAATACCGCGACACGGCGACGCAGGTCGAGCTGATCGACACCACCGCGGAAGACTACTACGGCAAGGGCTACCAGGACGTGCAGAACCGAGTCCCCGACATCGCCAATACCTGCGCCGAGCTCCGGTGGCAGCCGACGGTGACGATGGAGGAATCGCTGAAACGCATATTCGACGCTTACCGCGGACAGGTCGCCGAAGCGCGGCAGCTGGTCGACTGACGATGAACGGCATGCCGCCGCGACGGCCGCGCGTCGTTACCGCACCGCCGTCGAAGCCGCGATGAGCATCCTGGCACTGAAGATTGACGTCGACACGCTGCGCGGCACGCGCGAGGGCGTCCCAGCCCTGCTCGACCTCTTGCGTCGCCACCAGGTCGGCGCGACCTTCCTGTTCAGCGTCGGGCCCGACCATACCGGGCGCGCGATCAAGCGCATTTTCCGGCCCGGGTTTTTCAGCAAGGTTCGCCGCACCTCGGTCGTTCAACACTATGGCGTGACGACGCTGCTGTACGGCACCGCGCTCCCGGGGCCCGACATAGGACGGCGCGCCGCCGACACGATGCGTGCCGTGCGCGACGAAGGCTTCGAAACGGGGCTGCATTGCTGGGATCACGTCAAATGGCAGGATGGCGTCGCCGGCGCCGATGCCGACTGGACGGCGAGGCAGATGCGGCGCGCCTGCGAGCGCTATACCGAGGTGTTCAAGGAACCGCCGCGCGTGCACGGCGCGGCAGGCTGGCAGATGAACGTCGATGCGCTGCGGCAGACGCAGGTCCTGGGATTCGACTATTGCTCCGATGGTCGCGGCACGCATCCGCACCTGCCGGTGTGGAACGCGGAGCTGATACGCTGCCCGCAACTGCCGACGACGCTGCCGACGCTCGACGAGCTGATCGGCATCGACGGCGCCACGGCGGACGACGCCGCCGGACGGCTGCTGGCGCTGACCGCGCCGTCGGAGACCGACGCCCCGCTTTCCAGCCACGTCTTCACCTTGCACGCCGAGCTCGAGGGTCTGCGCCTCGCGCCGACGCTGGAATTGCTGCTTAACGGCTGGAAGGCGCAGGGCTACCGGCTGTCGTCGCTGCGGCGCCTGTACGAAACCGTCGAGCCGATGGCGTTACCGCGCTGCGAAGTCGGCCTGGACCCGGTGCCGGGCCGCAGCGGGACCTTGCTGTGCCAGCGCCCCGAGTTCCTTGGCGACGTCGATCTGGTCCGCGCCGCCTAGGGCCGAACC
>JBDTNP010000414.1:0-1909 GCA_039933695.1 Betaproteobacteria bacterium
ATGCTGGGGTGCGATCTCCAAGTCGAACGGTGTCGCCCTTCGCTACCGCGACCCTGTCTACCGCAACCTGCGCGAGCTCGCGATCTCCTATTTTCACGAATACTCGACCGCCGGCGGACGCAAGACACTGCGCAGCTACGCTGCGCCGCTGGATCTGCGCGGCGTCGACCCCGGTCTATGGGTTACCGCCGATGGATGCTGGGAACTGCACGAACAGCTCGAGCGCAGGCGTCACTACCCGCTGATTTCCGCCGGGCAGCGGAAACTGCTTTCGCGCCGCGATGCATTCGAGCGCGCCTCTGCCAAAATAGTGCAGTTCCCGGTGGGAGCCCGACGACGATGAAGACGATACGCTGGGGCATGATCGGCTGCGGCGACGTCGCCGAAGTCAAAAGCGGGCCGGGATTCTACAAGGCGGATCATTCGGCGCTGGTCGCGGTCATGCGCCGCAACGGTGCGCTTGCCGCCGACTACGCGCGCCGCCACGGCATCGCGCGGTGGACCGACGATGCCGAAGCGATCATCGAGGCCGCCGACATCGATGCAGTGTATATCGCGACCTTGACCGACAGTCATCGCGAATACACGTTGCGCTGCGCGCGCGCGGGCAAGCCGGTTTACGTAGAAAAGCCGATGGCAATGCGGCATGCCGAGTGCGTGGAAATGATCGAGGCCTGCCGCGACGCCGGTGTGCCGTTGTGGGTCGGTTACTACCGCCGCGCATTGCCGCGCTTCCTGAAGGTCCGGGCTCTGGTGGAAGACGGCGCGATCGGGCCGGTGCGCATCGTGGTTTCGCGCCAGCTCGCGCGCGCCCCGCAGATCAGCGACGCCGACGCGCTCCCGTGGCGCATCGACCCCGAACGCAGCGGCGGGGGGTTTTTTTTCGAGGCGGTCTGCCACACGTTCGACTTTCTGGACTTCGTGTTTGGTCCGATCGACGAGGCCCGCGGCATTGCGTCGAATCAGTCGGGTGCGTATCGCGCCGAGGACACGGTCGTGGCCGCATACGGGTTCCGGTCCGGCGTCCAGGGTTGCGGCATGTGGTGCTATGCCGCGGGCGAGGATTACGAGATGAACGAGATCGTCGGCGAGCGCGGCCGGCTGCTGTTGTCCACGTCGCAGCCGGTGCCGATCCGCATGATCCGTGACGATAAGGTGGAGGAGTTCCGGATTGACGATCCGCCGCACGTGCACCAGCCTCTGATCGAGACGATCGTAGCCGAGCTGAACGGACATGGGAGTTGTCCGAGCACCGGAACGAGTGCGGCGCGCACCGCGTGGGTCATGGACGAGATACTGAGCCAATTTCGCACGCTCGCCGTGTCGGGGAGTCGCACCACCGCAACGGCGGGCCGGTCTGACTTGAAGCTTTAACATTCCGCATGGCAGAATCACTCGTCACGATCAGCTTGCGCGCGAACCATGGATGAAGGCTTCAGATATCGCGGCTTCGACGTGCACCTCGAAGTCTGGGAAAGCCGGCGGGATGGGCGCATTCGATGGCTGTGCGGAGTGACGTTCGTGCAACATGGCCTCGGGTACGCCGCGAGCTTTTCTGATCGGCTTTTCGACTGGCCCGCCGACGCGCGGCGCTATGCGGAAATGCGGGCGAAAAAGCTGCTCGATTCGTACGCCGCGGGCGACCTCGCCGTTCTGGGCACGCCGGTCTCCTGGCATCCACCGATAGACCACCCGCAATATCCACTGGGTCCATTCAGCGACTCGCGCAGCCGCTTCTAGCTCGAAGCTCGAGTGCCTTCCCGCCGCCCGGACGGCACATCGGCTTGCGCGGGCAATCGGACCTGCAACGAATTGAGTTGCCTGGTCAGGCGAGAAGTTCCTGAAAACAGCCGCGTGCCAGGCGAATTGCCGTTCGCTGCGGCTTTCTCCTACGCGGTGCCTTAGGTTC
>JBDTNP010000415.1:0-4619 GCA_039933695.1 Betaproteobacteria bacterium
CGAACCCTCGTCATAAGCTTGGAAGGCTTCTGCTCTACCATTGAGCTACACCCGCGGTTCAGATATCAGAGGTCAGGAATCAGGGATCAGAAAATCCCTCGACCCCGCCAGCGGGTGTGGCCTAGCCGGTCTGATTCCTGATACCCGATCCCTGACTCCTGATCCCTGAACAGTGGAGGGGGAAGGATTCGAACCTTCGAAGGCAGAGCCGGCAGATTTACAGTCTGCTCCCTTTGACCGCTCGGGAACCCCTCCGTCGAAACCGGTAAACCGCATAGTTTAGCAATTTCCATTCCCAAGTGTCAAACCAGGCCTCGTTTTGCCCGGATTACTGCACGCTGCACCTGCGCCCCGCATGACCGCGCTTGCGTAGAATCCGCCGAATGCAGTACGACTACATCATCGTCGGCGCGGGATCGGCCGGTTGCGTGCTCGCCGACCGTCTGACCGCCGACGGCCGCCACTCGGTGCTGCTGCTCGAGGCGGGGCCGCCCGACACTTATCCCTGGATCCATGTGCCGATCGGATACGCCAAAACGATGTTCGACGCGCGCTATAACTGGTGCTTCTACACCGAGCCCGATCCCGGCATGAACGGCCGCAGGATCTACTGGCCGCGCGGCAAGGGGCTTGGCGGCTCGAGCTCGATCAACGGGCTGATCTATGTGCGCGGCCAGCGCGAAGACTATGATCGCTGGGCGGCGGAGGGCAACGCCGGTTGGAGCTACGACGAGGTGCTGCCCTATTTCAAGCGGCTCGAGCATGCGGTTGGAGGCGACCCGGTCTACCATGGGCGCGACGGGCCATTGTGGTGCTCGCCGATCCGGCGCAGGCACGAATTGATCGACGCCGTCGTCGCCGGTGCCGGCGAGCTCGGCATCGCCCGCAATGACGATTTCAACGGCGCGGCGCAGGAAGGCGCCGGCTACTATCATTTGTCGACGCGGCGCGGATGGCGCTGCAGCACTGCCGTAGCCTACCTGAAGCGGGCGCGGCAGCGGCGGAACCTTCGCGTCGAAACCAGCGCGCAGGCGACGCGGATCGCGTTCGACGGGCGCCGTGCGAGCGGCGTCAGCTATCGCCATCGCGGCGCCGCGCGAACGGCGACCGCGCGCCGCGAAGTCCTGCTCTGTGCCGGTGCGCTGCAAACTCCGCAGCTGCTCCAACTCTCCGGCGTCGGACCCGAGGCGCTTCTGCGCAGCTTCGACATTCCCGTCGTGCACGCGCTCCCCGGTGTCGGCGAAAACCTGCAGGACCACCTGCAGGCGCGCGTCATCTACGAATGCACGCGGCCGATCACGACCAACGACGACCTCGCGAGCTTCTGGCGCATGATAGGCATGGGTATCGACTATCTGTTCACGCGCGACGGACCGATGGCCGTCGGCATCAACCAGGGCGGCATATTCGCGCGCGCCTGCCCCGACGCAACGACGCCGGACGTGCAATTCCATATCGCGACCCTTTCGTCCGACATGGCCGGCTCGCCGACGCACGCCTTTTCCGGGTTCACGATGTCGGTGTGCCAGCTTCGGCCGCAATCGCGGGGATGGGTGCGCATCCGCTCGGCCGATCCGCTGACCCCGCCGGCGATGCAGGCGAACTACCTGTCGGCACAAGCCGACCGCGAGACGCTGATCGCCGGCATCCGCCTTGCGCGCCGGCTTGCGGCGACCCGCGCGCTCTCGCCGTACGTCAAGACCGAATACCGGCCCGGGCCGGCGGTTGAGTCCGATGCCGACCTGCTGGAATTCGCCCGGAACACGAGCGGAACGATCTTCCATCCCAGCGGCACCTGCAAGATGGGCGACGCGGCGCGCGACCGGCAGGCGGTCGTAGACAGCGAATTGCGCGTGCACGGTCTCGCCGGCGTGCGCGTGGTCGACTGCAGCATCATGCCGACGCTGACGTCGGGCAACACCAACGTGCCCGTCGTTATGATCGCCGAAAAAGCGGCCGATCTGATCCTGCGCGATGCCGATGCGGCGCGGGAGTCCCGTTTGTAAAGGAGATTCGAGTGAGCTGCTGCCACACCGACTTCGCGCTGACCGCGGACAGCGACAAGGCATTCACCGTCGGGATGCCGACGTTCACCTTCGGCGCCGGTTGCCTCGCCGAAGCCGGCGCGCACGCGCAGGACCTGGGACTCAAGCGCGTCGCACTATTCACCGACAAGACACTCAAGAGCTCCGAGCACCTGGCAACGGTTCTCGGGTCGCTCTCCGCTGCGAAGATCGACGTGGCGATCTACGACGAAGTGATGATCGAGCCGACGACGGCATCGTTCCAGGCCGCCTCGCGTTTCGCCGCCGAGGGCAGATTCGACGGCTACGTATCGGTCGGCGGCGGCTCGGTGCTCGACACCTGCAAGGCGGCAAATCTGTACGCCACCTATCCGGCCGAGTTCATGACCTACGTCAACGCGCCTATCGGCGCCGGACAGCGGGTCCCCGGCGCGCTGCGGCCGCATATCGCCTGTCCGACGACCTCGGGCACCGGCTCCGAGATGACCGGCATCTCGATTTTCAATCTGACCGAGATCAACGCCAAGACCGGCATCATTTCGCGCCGCCTGATCCCGACGGTGGCGCTGGTCGATCCGAACGTGACCACGACCTTGCCGCCGAACGTCGTCGCGTCCAGCGGCTTCGACTGCATGAGCCATGCGCTCGAGTCGCTGACCGCGCGCGCGTGGCCACGCCGCCTGAACCCGGCGCGCGGCGCGAGCCGGCCGGTATCACAGGGCGCCAATCCCTTTTCCGACGGCCTGGCCTCGGAAGCGCTGCGCGCGGTCGGCAAGTTCCTGGTGCGCGCGGTCAGCGATGCGACCGACGTCGAGGCACGGACCGAGATGATGTACGCGGCGATGCAGGCGGGGATCGCATTCAACGCCGCGGGCTGCCATTTGCCGCACGGACTTTCGTACGCGGTCTCCGGCCTCGCGCGCGACTTCCACGTTCCGGGCTACCCCGCGAGCAAGACGCTGGTCCCGCACGGCATGGCGGTCGTGCTGAACAATCCGTCGGTCTGGCGGTACACGGCGCCGTCGTGCCCCGAGCGCCACCTGCACGCCGCGAGCTGTCTGGGCGCGAACATTCGAGACGCGGGCCAGGCCGACGCCGGCGAGTCGCTTGCCGGGCGCGTGGTCGAGCTGATGCGCTCTGCCGGCATGCCGAACGGCTTGGCTGCGCTGGGCTTCGGCGCCGCCGACGTCGATGCGCTGGCGACCGGCGCCGAGCCCCAATACCGCGTAATCCGCAATGCGCCGAAGGATGTCTCGCGCGACGACCTGAAGAGCCTGTTCAGCGCAGCGATGCGGTATTGGTAGGCGATTCGGCGGCGCCGTTTGCAGCTGCCGACGCTGATGGTTCACCCTCTTCGGCGACCACGCGCCGGAGCGGCAGCCTGGCGGTGAAGCGGCTGCCTCGCTCTGGCTCGCTCTCGATCCTGAGCTCGGCCTGATGGCGCATCAGCACGTGCTTGACGATCGCGAGCCCCAGGCCGGTGCCGCCGGTTTCGCGCGATCGGCTGTGATCGACCCGATAAAACCGCTCGGTCAGGCGCGGGATGTCTTCGGCGGCGATGCCGATGCCGGTGTCGGTAACGCTGAATTCGCCGCCGTTCGCGTTTACGCGCCAGTCGAGCGCTATGCGGCCGCCGTCCGGCGTGTACCGGACGGCGTTGCTGATCAGGTTCCCGAAGGCACTGGCCAGCTCGTCGCGGCTGCCGCGGACCGTTGCCGCATGGTTGATCGTCAACGCGATCTCGTGTCTGCCCGTGGACAGGGCTTTCGCGTCCGCCGAAAGTGCAAGCAGCAACGGGACGATCGCGAACTCGGCTTCGCGTAGCGGGCTCTCCTCGCTTTCCAGCGTCGACAAGGTGAGCAAGTCGTCGACCAGCCGCTGCATGCTCTGCGCCTGGTCGCCCATCAAGGCGAGACAGCGCTTGCGCTGCGGCTCGTCCAGCGGCACCTCGGCCAGCGTCTCGATGAAGCCCGACAACACGGTCAGTGGCGTCTTGAGCTCGTGCGAGACATTGGCGATGAAGTCGCGGCGAACGCGCGCGACGGCTTCCAGCCGGGTGATGTCGCGGCTCATCAACAGCTTTTCCTCGACGCCGAAGGGAACGATCTGCAGCGACAAGGTCAGCGCGGTTTCGCGCGCCGACTGCAGCACCAGCGGCTCGCCGGTCTCGCCGCCGGCCAGGTAATGCACGAACGCCGGCTGGCGCACGAGATTGACGATAGGCGCGCCGCGGTCCCTCCTGCCGTCGATGCCGAGATGCCGCTCGGCGCGGGAGTTCGCCCACTCGATGCGGTTGTTGCCATCGAGCACGACGACGCCTTCCGGCATCGCTTCAGCGCCGCTTTCGAAGCGTTCGAGAGCGAGCCTCAAGTCGCGCTGCCGCGCCGAGCGCAGGCGCATCCTCCGGTACAGCGCGGTGAAGACGCGGCCCCAGGCGCCGCGGCCTTCGGGGACCTGCGCATCGATCGGCCCCGCCGCCCAGCGCAGCAGTCGGTCGAGCTGGAACAGATGCCAGCCGATGACGACGATCGCGCCGCCGGCGGCGACGGCGCCGGCGGCGGCCACGCCGGCCGACAGGCCCGCGACCAGTCCCGC
>JBDTNP010000416.1:0-6866 GCA_039933695.1 Betaproteobacteria bacterium
CCGCACGCGCACGCCGGCATCCGGAGCATCGATCTCGCCAAGGCGAAAGCCGCGGCCGGCGTCGTCGCGATCTACACTGGCGATGACCTGGCCGGCGTCAACGGCCTGCCCTGTGGGTGGTTGATCACAGGGACCGACGGCCAGCCGATGAAGGAGCCGCCGCATCCGCTGCTGGCGCAGGGAAAGGTGCGCTATGTCGGTGACGCCGTCGCGATGGTCGTCGCCGAAACACCCGATCTGGCGAAGGACGCCGCCGAACTGATCGGTGTCGATTACGAAGTGCTGCCGGCGGTCGTCAATCCGGTCGACGCGCTTAAACCTGGGGCACCGACGATTCACGACGGCGCTCCGGAAAACAAATGCTACACCTGGGCACTGGGCGACAAGGCGGCGGTCGACGCCGCGTTCGCCAACGCGGCGCATGTCACGAAGCTCGACATCGTCAACAATCGGCTGATTCCGAATGCGCTCGAGCCGCGCGCCGCGGTCGCTAGCTACAGCCGCGGCGACGAAGGCTATACGCTCTACGTCTCCAGCCAGAATCCGCACGTCGAGCGGCTGCTGATGACCGCGTTCGTGCTCGGCCTGCCCGAAACCAAGCTGCGCGTGATCGCACCGGACGTCGGTGGCGGCTTCGGTTCCAAGATCTATCTCTACCCCGAAGAAACCGCGATGGTGTGGGCGTCGAAGCGGGTCAATCGACCGATCAAATGGACCGCGGACCGCAGCGAAGCCTTCCTTTCCGACGCGCACGGCCGCGATCATGTGACGCATGCGGAACTGGCGCTCGACAAGGACGGCAAGTTTTTGGCGATGCGCGTGCAGACGATGGCGGCGATGGGTGCGTACCTGTCGACATTCGCCTCGTGCATTCCGACGATCCTGTATGCAACCCTGCTGGCGGGGCAATACACGACGCCGGCTATCTATTGCGAGGTTACCGCCGTATTCACTAACACCGCGCCGGTCGATGCTTATCGCGGTGCGGGCCGGCCCGAAGCCACGTATGTCGTCGAGCGTCTGGTGCACGCCGCGGCGGCGGAAATGGGCATCGCGCAGGACGAGATCCGCCGGCGCAACTTCATCCGCAAGTTTCCGTACCAGACCCCGGTCGCGTTGCTGTACGACGTCGGCGACTACGACGCCTGTCTCGACGAAGCGATGACAATGGCAGACGTCAAGGGCTTTGCGGCGCGCAAGGCAGACGCGGCGAAACGCGGCATGCTGCGAGGCCTCGGCTATGCGTCGTACATCGAGGCCTGCGGCCTCGCGCCCTCGAACGTTGCCGGTGCGCTTGGCGCGCGGGCGGGGCTGTTCGAAGTGGGGCAGGTGCGCGTCAACCCAACCGGCGGCGTCACCGTGTTTACCGGTTCGCACAGCCACGGCCAAGGGCATGAAACGACGTTTGCACAGATCGTCGCGAGCAGGCTTGGCATACCGATCGAGAATGTCGAAGTCGTTCACGGCGATACGGGCCGCATTCCCTTCGGCATGGGTACCTACGGCTCGCGCTCGCTGTCGGTCGGCGGCACGGCGATCGTCAAGGCGCTCGACAAGGTCATCGCCAAAGGCAGGAAAGTTGCCGCGCACCTGCTTGAAGCCGCGGAAGGCGACATCGAGTTCAAGGACGGCAAGTTCACCGTCGCCGGCACCGATCGCAGCAAGTCTTTCGGCGAAGTCGCCCTGACGGCCTACGTGCCGCACAACTATCCGCTCGACAAACTCGAGCCGGGCCTCGACGAGACCGCGTTCTACGACCCGACCAACTTCACCTTCCCCGCCGGCACGCATATCTGCGAAGTCGAGGTCGATCCCGAAACCGGTGTCGTACGCGTGGTGGGTTTTGCGGCCTGCGACGATTTCGGCAACATCATCAATCCGATGATCGTCGAAGGCCAGGTGCACGGCGGCGTCGCACAGGGCATCGGCCAAGCGCTGCTCGAGCAGTGCGTCTACGATCGGGAAACCGGACAGCTTCTGACCGGCAGCTACATGGATTACGCGATGCCGCGCGCCGACGACCTGCCTTCGTTCAAGGTGTCGACCAAGGTCACGCCGTGCACGCACAACCCGCTCGGCGCCAAGGGCTGCGGCGAAGCGGGCGCAATCGGCGCGCCGGCGGCGATGATGAACGCCGTGCATGACGCCTTGTCGGCGGCCGGCGTGAAATATATCGACATGCCGGCCACGCCGCACCGCGTGTGGAGCGCGCTGCAGTCGGCGCGAAACTAGCTCAGGGAGGCACCCCATGTACGCCATCGAATACCAACGGGCCAAATCGGTCGCCGATGCCGCCGCAGCGCTCGCCCGAACGGGCGGCAAGGCCCTCGCCGGTGGCCAGAGCCTGGTAGGCGCGATGAAATTGCGGCTTGCCAATCCGGGCACGGTCGTCGACCTGTCCGGCATCGCGGAATTGAAAGGCATCAAAAAAGAAGGCGACGCGATCGCCATCGGCGCGTTGACAACGCATGCAGAGGTCGCGGCCTCGGCCCTGGTAAAACAGGCAATCCCCGCGCTTGCCGCGCTCGCCGAAGGCATCGGCGACAGGCAGGTCAGAAATCGCGGAACGATCGGCGGCTCGATCGCCAACAACGATCCCGCGGCCGACTATCCGGCTGCGGTGCTGGGGCTGAATGCGACCGTGCTGACCAACAAGCGCAAGATCGCCGCCGACGATTTTTTCAAGGGTATGTACGAAACCGCGCTGGGCACCGACGAGATCATTACTGCCGTGAGTTTTCCGCTGCCGAAAAAAGCCGCGTACGTCAAATTCCCGAACCCGGCGTCGCGCTTCGCATTGGTCGGCGTGTTCGTCGCGCAAACCGCAGCCGGCGTGCGCGTCGCGGTCACCGGCGCGTCCTCGCATGTCCATCGCTCGAGCGCGATCGAGGCTGCGCTGGCGAAGAGCTTTACCGCTGACGCGGCCAAGGCGGTCAAGATTCCGGCCGATTCGCTCAACACCGATCTGCACGGCTCGGCCGAATATCGCGCGCATCTGGTCTCGGTGCTTGCGGCGCGGGCGGTGACCGCGGCGGGTTGAGCGGGGTGTCTGGCCGGCAGGAAGCGGCCTTCACGCGATAGCAAAGCGCCGGCTTCGATTGCCGGGTCGCCGGCGGGTCAGATCGCATCCAGCGCGTCGCGCAGGTCGCGGCGCAGGTCGTCGATGTCCTCGATGCCGACCGATAGCCGCACCAGCGAATCGCCGATGCCGAGCGTCGCACGCATCGGCTCGGGGATCGAGCCGTGCGTCATCAGCGCCGGGTGCTCGATCAGGCTCTCGACGCCGCCCAGGCTTTCGGCCAGTGCGAACAGCCGGCAGTTTTCGAGGAAGCGCTTGGTCCCGGCGAGATCGGTCTTCAGCACGATCGTCACCATGCCGCCGAAGGCGCGCATCTGTCGCCGCGCCAGCGCATGCTGCGGGTGCGAAGGCAGACCCGGATAGTGGACGCGCGCGACCTCGGGTTGCGCTGCTAGCCAGCTAGCGAGATCGAGTGCATTGGAGCAATGTCTTTCCATGCGCAACGACAGCGTTTTGAGGCCGCGCAACGCCAGAAAGCTGTCGAACGGACCGATGATGCCGCCGACGGCATTTTGCAGATAGGCGAGGCGCTCGGCGAGTGCCTCGTGGCGGGCTTCTCCGCCGATCACCACGGCCCCCCCGATCATGTCCGAGTGTCCGTTCAGATACTTGGTCGCCGAGTGGACGACGACGTCGAAGCCGAGCTCGAGCGGTCGCTGGATCCAGGGGCTGGCGAACGTATTGTCTGCCACTGCAATCAGATTGCGCTCGCGCGCGATCCTCGCGATCGCGGCCAGATCGATCAGCTTGAGCAAGGGATTGCTCGGCGTCTCGATCCAGATCATCCTGGTGTCGGTGCCGATCGCGGCGCGTAGCTTTTCCGGATCGGCCATGTCGACGAAGCTGACCCGCAGGTTGGCCGACCGCCTGCGCACGTTCTCGAACAGCCGGTAAGTCCCGCCGTACAGATCGTCGCTCGCAATGACGTGCGCGCCGGCGTCGAGGGCGTCGATCAGCGTCGCCATGCCTGCCAGCCCGGAGGCGAAGGCGAATCCGCGCGCGCCGTTTTCCAGGCTGGCGATGCATGCTTCCAGCGCGGTCCGGGTCGGGTTGCCGGTGCGCGCGTAATCGTAGCCCTTGTGCACGCCGGGACTGGTCTGCACGTAGGTCGAAGTGGCGTAAATCGGCGTCATGATCGCGCCGGTCGACGGATCGGGATCCTGCCCGGCGTGAATCGCGCGCGTGGAGAATCCCTGCATCGCGGTCGCAGCGGACTTGGCGGTCGAATCGTTCACGGCAGGCTTCTCCTCAGGTGCGTCAGCAGATCATAGCGGGTAATCAGGCCGAAAAAACGGCCCTCGTGCACGATGATCGCGACGTGATCGTGATTCAGCACGGCCAGTAATTCGGCGAAGCTCGCGTCGGGGTTCAGGGTCTCGAGCCGCTGCGTCATCGCAGTTGCAACCTTGTCGTGAAATCGATCGGGCTGCTTGTAGACGTGCAGCAGCAGGTCGGATTCATCGAGGATGCCGACGACGACATCGTCGGCGAGCACCGGCAATTGCGACACGTCGGCGATGCGCATGCGCTGAAACGCGGCGAGCAGCGTGTCATCCGCGCTGGCCGCGATCACGGCGCGGTCTTCGTAGCGGCGCGACACCAGGTCGCGCAGATCGCCGTATCGCGGCAATTCGAGGAAGCCCTGGTCGACCATCCAGAAATCGTTGTACATCTTGGAAAGATATTTGCTTCCGGTGTCGGGCACGAAAGTGACGACGCGCCTGGGCGAGCTTTGCTCGCGGCAGTAATGCAGTGCCGCGGCGACCAGCGTGCCGGCGGACGAGCCGCCGAGGATCAATTCGGACTGGAGGAGGAGCCTTGCGGTCTCGAGGCTCTCCCGGTCGGAAATCGAATAAGCTTTTTTCACTCTTGAAAGGTCGGCGATCGGCGGTATGAAGTCCTCGCCGATGCCTTCGACGACCCACGAGCCTGCGGTGCCGATCTTTCCGGTCTCCACATAGACGGCCAGCACCGACCCGACCGGATCGGCGAGCACCATTTCGGTGGCCGGGCTGACGCGGGCGAAATAGTGCGACAGGCCGGTCAGCGTGCCGCCCGAGCCGACGCCGCAGACGATTGCGTCGACCCGATGCTGCATCTGCTCCCAGATTTCGGGCCCGGTCGTGCGCTCGTGCGCCATCGGATTGGCGGGATTGCCGAACTGGTTGGCGTAGAACGCGCCGGGGATATCCGCAGCCAGCGCCGCCGCCATGTCCTGGTAATACTCCGGATGGCCCTTGTTCACGTCGGAACGCGTCATCCGGATCTCGGCACCGAGCGCTTTAAGATGCAGCACCTTTTCGCTCGACATCTTGTCCGGGATCACGAGCACCACGCGATAACCCTTGGCGCGGGCGACCAGCGCGAGGCCGAGTCCGGTATTGCCCGCGGTGGCCTCGACGACGGTTCCCCCCGGCTTGAGCCTGCCGTCCTGCTCGGCGGCAGTGATCATCGCCAGCGCGATGCGGTCCTTGATCGAGCCGCCGGGGTTCTGACTCTCCAGTTTCACGAACAGGCGGCAACGTCCGGTATCCAGGCGCGTCAATTCGACCAGCGGTGTATTGCCGATCAGGTTCAACACCGCCGGATCACTGCGGAAGGTTGCGGGCAGGGTGGCCATAGCCGTCGTCTGGGCGTTGCGAGCATCAAGCATCGCTCCGCGCGTCGGCGGCGTCAAACCTCGCGCAGGCAATAAAGACCGGTGCCGCTGCTAAACTCGCTCCTGTCATGGCACTCGAAATTCGCTCCAAGCTTCCGGCCACCGGCACGACGATCTTCACCGTGATGTCGGCCCTTGCGCAGAAGCACCACGCGGTCAACCTGGGACAGGGCTTTCCCGACTATGCGATCGACCCGGCGCTGATCGACCTGGTCGACGCAGCGATGCGCGCCGGCCACAATCAGTATCCGCCCATGCCCGGCGTCATGCGATTGCGCGAAGCGATCGCCGCCAAGGTGGCGCGCCTCTACGGCCATGCCTACGACCCAGAGCGCGAAGTCACCGTCACTACCGGAGCGACGCAGGCGATATTCACGTCGATCCAGGCGCTTGCGCATCCAGGCGACGAAGTGGTCGTGTTCGAGCCCGCCTACGACAGCTATGTTCCCGCGGTGCGGCTCGCCGGCGCGACGCCGGTCATGCTGCCGCTGACCTTTCCCGACTACGCGATCGACTGGCCGGCGCTCGCCGCCGCGATCACCCCGCGCACGCGAATGATCGTGCTCAATTCTCCGAACAATCCCGGCGCCAGCCTGCTCTCGGCCGACGATATCGCGCGGCTCGCGGCGCTGACGCGCGGCACCGGGATCTTGCTCGTCAGCGACGAGGTCTACGAGCACATGGTGTACGACGGTGCGCGGCACCTGAGCATGGCGCGCGACTCCGAGCTCGCCGCGCGGAGCGTCGTCATCGCCTCGTTCGGCAAGACGTTTCACGCCACCGGCTGGAAAGTCGGATACGCGCTGGCGCCGCGAGAGATCAGCGACGAAATCCGGCGCGTGCATCAATTCACGGTCTTCACCGTCAACAGCGCGGTCCAGCATGCGCTGGCCGAGTTCCTGCGCGAGCCGGCGCGATACGAAACGCTGCCGGCGTTCTTCACCGCCAAGCGCGATCTGCTGCGGGCCGCACTTGCCGCGACGCCGCTCGAGCTCCTGCCTTGCCGGGGCAGCTATTTTCAGCTGGCGCGCTATAGCCGGGTCAGCGACGAATCTGCTCAGGAGTTCGCGCAGCGGCTGGTCCGGGAATTCGGTGTCGCGACGATCCCGCTGTCGGCCTTCTATCAGG
>JBDTNP010000417.1:0-8614 GCA_039933695.1 Betaproteobacteria bacterium
CGGATATTCGTCGCGGCCGTCGCTGCGGCGGATGCGCAGAAACCGGAACATCGACGTCTTTTCCTCGGTGTGCGTCGCGACGAACGTGCCCTTGCCCTGGCGCCGAACCACCAGATTGTCGGCGGCCAGCGCGTCGATCGCCTTGCGCACCGTGCCTTGCGAAACGCCGAAGCGCGCGGCGAGCTCGATTTCACTGGGCAGCGCCTCGCCGGGCCGCCATTGCCGCGTCTCCATGTCCCGCAGCAGCAGATCCTTAAGTTGCAGATACAGCGGCCGGAAGGCGGGAGTATGTTGGGCGGCGGTAGCGGGCATCGACGATACGGCGGCGCAGGCGCCGCGAGTAAACCTGGCGGGTGATGCAGCTTTTATATCTTATATCTTACATAAGAGTCAATTGACACCCGACGGCCAAAGCCCGTAGAATTTTCGTGCACGGACGCGCCATGCCGACGGCGGCTTTTCCGCCCGTGGCGTGCGGGATGCCCGAAGCCTCCCGAACCAACCCGCCGTCCTGGAGCTCTCGATGAAAAAGCCCGTCCGCATCGCGGTGACCGGCGCCGCCGGCCAGATCGGCTATAGCCTCTTGTTCAGGATCGCCAATGGCGACATGCTCGGACGCGACCAGCCGGTGCTCCTGCAATTGCTCGAGCTGCCGATCGACAAGGCGCAGGCGGCGCTCAAGGGCGTGATGATGGAGCTCGAGGACTGCGCGTTTCCGCTCCTCGCCGGCATGTCCGGCACCGGCGACCCGAAGTCCGCTTTCAAGGACGCGGAGCTCGCGCTGCTGGTCGGCGCGCGGCCGCGCGGTCCGGGCATGGAGCGCAAGGATCTGCTGCTGGAGAACGCGAGGATTTTTATCGAGCAGGGCAAGGCGATGGACGCGGTCGCCAGCCGCGACGTCAAGGTGCTGGTCGTCGGCAACCCGGCCAATACCAATGCCTACATCGCGATGAAGTCCGCTCCGGGGCTGCCGCAGAAAACCTTCACCGCGATGTTACGGCTCGATCACAACCGCGCGCTTTCGCAGCTTGCGGCGAAGTCGGGCAAGCCCGTCGGATCGATCGACAAGCTGATCGTCTGGGGCAATCATTCGCCGACGATGTATCCGGATTATCGCTTCGCGACCGCCGACGGCCAATCGCTGAAGGCGCTGATCAACGACGAGAACTGGAACCGCACTGTGTTCCTGCCGACCGTCGGCAAGCGAGGCGCCGCGGTCATCGAGGCCCGCGGACTTTCGTCGGCCGCGTCTGCAGCCAACGCCGCGATCGACCATATGCGCGACTGGGTCGCCGGCAGCAGCGGCAAATGGGTGACGATGGGCCTTCCCTCCGATGGCAGCTACGGCATCCCGAAGGACATCATGTACGGCGTGCCGGTAACGACGGACGACGGCGAGTATCACCGCGTCACAGGACTCGAGATCGACGCCTTCTCGCGTGAAAAAATGGACGCCACGCTCAAGGAACTCGAGGAAGAGCGTACCGGCGTCGCCGCGCTGCTCGGATGAGCACCGCATCTTCGCCCGGCGCGCGATTCCGCGCGGCGCTCTCGCGCGAGAAGCCGCTGCAGGTTCCCGGCGCGATTTGCGCCTATCATGCGATCCTCGCCGAAAAGACCGGGTACCAGGCGCTTTATCTGTCGGGCGGCGGCGTCGCAGCCGCCTCGCTGGGCCTCCCCGACCTCGGAATCTCGACGCTCGACGATGTGCTGACCGACGTCCGCCGCATCACCGATGCGAGTTCGCTGCCGCTGCTCGTCGATGCCGACACCGGATTCGGCGCGTCGGCCTTCAACGTTGCGCGCACCGTGGGTTCGCTGATCAAGGCCGGGGCGGCGGCAATGCACATCGAAGACCAGGTCGGCGCCAAGCGTTGCGGCCACCGGCCCAACAAGGAGCTGGTGGCGGCGGAGGAGATGGTGGATCGGATCAAGGCCGCCGTCGACGCGCGCAGCGATCCCGGTTTCGTCGTCATGGCCCGAACCGACGCTCTGGCCGTCGAGGGCTTGTCCGCCGCGCTCGACCGCGCCGGCGCGTACGTGGCCGCGGGCGCCGACATGGTCTTTCCCGAAGCGATCACCGAGCTCGCGATGTACCGCCGCTTCGCCGACGCCGTGGCGGTCCCGATACTGGCCAACATTACCGAGTTCGGCGCGACGCCGCTGTTTACCGTCGACGAGCTTCGCGCAGCCGGCGTCGCGATTGCGCTCTACCCGCTGTCGGCGTTTCGCGCGATGAACAAGGCGGCGCTGGGCGTCTACCGCACCGTGCGACGCGATGGGACGCAGCGGGGCGTGGTCGCGTCGATGCAGACGCGCCAGGAGCTCTACGAATTCCTCGGCTATCACGCCTTCGAGCAAAAGCTCGACCGGCTGTTCGCGCGCCGGGCGCAATGATTGCCCGCCCGAATATCGCGGAGAACCGGTGAGCGAGTCCGCTGCACCGTCTGCCACGACACCGAAGCCGAAGAAGTCGGTCGCTCTCTCCGGCGTTGTCGCCGGCAACACCGCGCTGTGCACTGTCGGCCGCACCGGCAACGACCTCCATTACAGGGGCTACGACATTCTAGATATCGCCGAATCCTGCGAGTTCGAGGAAATCGCCCACCTGCTGGTCCACGAAAAGCTGCCGACCTTAGCCCAACTCGCCGCGTACAAGACCAAGCTCAAGGGGCTGCGCGACATACCGGACCCGATGCGGGAGATTCTCGAGCGCCTGCCTGCGAGCGCGCACCCGATGGCTGTGATGCGCACCGCGGTCTCGTCGCTCGGCGCAATCCTGCCGGAGCGCGACCTGCACGATGCCGACGGCGCGCGCGACATCGCCGACCGTCTGCTCGCTTCGCTGGGCTCGATGCTGCTTTACTGGCATCACTGGGCGCATCATCACAAGCGAATCGACGTCGAAACCGACGATGATTCGATCGGCGCTCATTTCCTGCACCTTCTGCACGGCAAGAAGCCGCCGGCCGCATGGGCGCGGGGGATGCATACTTCGTTGATCCTTTACGCCGAGCACGAATTCAATGCGTCGACCTTCGCCGCACGGGTGATCGCCGGCACCGGCTCGGACATCTATTCGGCGCTGACCGGCGCGATCGGTGCGCTGCGCGGGCCCAAGCACGGCGGCGCCAACGAATTCTCGTTCGAGGTCCAGCAGCGCTACTCGTCGCCCGACGCAGCCGAGGCCGACATCCGGCGGCGAGTCGCCAACAAGGAGGTCGTCATCGGCTTCGGACATCCGGTATACACGGTCAGCGACCCGCGCAACCGGGTGATCAAGGCGGTGGCGCAGCGACTGTCGTCTGACGCCGGCGACATGAAAATGTTCTCCATCGCCGAGCGCCTGGAACAGGTGATGTGGGACGCGAAGAAAATGTTTGCGAACCTCGACTGGTATTCGGCGGTCAGTTATCACATGCTTGGCGTCCCGACTGCGATGTTCACCCCGCTTTTCGTCATCTCGCGCACGGCGGGGTGGGCGGCGCATGTGATCGAGCAGCGCAGCGACGGCAAGATCATCCGGCCGTCGGCGAATTACATCGGCCCCGAAAATCAGGACTTCGTCCCGCTGGCGGAACGCAAATGAAGCGCCCCCCGCTTCGCCTTTTGTGCGTACTGACAGCGGCGGCGCTTGCCTGGCTGCAGGTCGCGCCTGCCGCCGGGCAGAATGTGCCCGCACCGGCGGCGCCGATGTCGCGGGCGCCCGCGACATCGGCCGCACCGGCGGCCAGCGCACCTGCAACTGCCCCGTCGGACACCGCCGACGCCGCCGTGGCCGCCATGATCGCGGCGGCCGGCACCGAAGGCGATCGCTGGCTTGGCCTGATCGATCATGGCAAGTTCGACGAAAGCTGGATCGCGGCGGCCGTGGTGCTGCAGGAGACGATCACGCAAAAGGAATGGAGTGCCGACCTGGCCGCGCGGAAGCCGAAGCTCGGACGGACGATCATGCGTGAGCGCAAGACCGAAAGCTATTCGAAGACGCTGCGCGGCGCGCCGACCGGCGACTACGTGATCGTCACGTACCTGACCAAGTTCGAAAAGACGCCGCTGGTCGAGGAGACGCTGGCGGTCGCCAGAGACGCGATCGGGCAGTGGCACGTCGCCGGCTACGACATCAAGCTGTCTTCGGTGCAGGCGCCATGACGACCCTGGTGCGCTCGGCTCGTGCGCGCAGGCCCTAGCCTGCGCGAACAACAGGCTATGACGATGTCCGCGCCGATTGTCAGCGTCCGTCCGAAACCCGACCAGGTCCTGGTCGACATCGCCGACTACGCGGCGCGCTACACGATCGAAAGCAGCGAAGCCTACGAGACCGCGCGCTATTGCCTGGTCGACACGCTGGGATGCGGGCTCGAGGCGCTTTCCTATCCGGCCTGCACCAAGCTGCTGGGCCCGATCGTTCCGGGCACTGTCGTGCCGAACGGGGCGCGCGTTCCGGGCACGCAGTTCCAGCTCGATCCGGTGCAAGCGGCGTTCAACATCGGCGCGATGATCCGCTGGCTGGACTTCAACGATACCTGGCTCGCCGCCGAGTGGGGTCACCCGTCCGATAACCTCGGCGGCATACTCGCCACCGCCGACTGGCTGTCGCGCACCGCGCTCGCCGCGGGCAAGCCGCCGCTGACAATGAAGGCGGTGCTGACGGCGATGATCAAGGCCCACGAGATCCAAGGCGTGATCGCGCTCGAGAACAGCTTCAACCGCGTCGGCCTCGATCACGTCGTTCTGGTCAAGGTCGCCACGACCGCGGTCGTCGCACAGATGCTGGGGCTGTCGCATGACGAGATCGTCGACGCGGTGTCGCTTGCCTGGGTCGACGGCCAGAGCTTGCGCACTTATCGGCACGCGCCGAACACCGGATCACGGAAGAGCTGGGCGGCAGGTGACGCCACCTCGCGGGCAGTGCGGCTCGCGCTGATGGTGGCGAAGGGCGAAATGGGCTATCCGTCGGCGCTCAGCGCCAAGACCTGGGGCTTCTACGACGTGCTGTTTCGGGGCAAGCCGTTCGTGTTGCAGCGGCCCTATGGCAGCTACGTAATGGAAAACATCCTGTTCAAGATCAGTTTCCCCGCCGAGTTCCACGCGCAGACGGCGGTCGAGTGCGCGATGGCGCTGCATCCGTGCGTTCGCGATCGCATCGGTCAAATCCGCCGCATCACTATCCGCACACACGAATCGGCGATGCGCATCATCGACAAGAAGGGGCCGCTGTCCAATCCGGCCGATCGCGACCACTGCATCCAGTACATGATCGCCGTGCCGCTGCTGTCGGGCCGGCTGACCGCCGCCGACTACGAGGACGAGGTCGCCGCCGATCCCCGTATCGACGCCCTGCGCGACAAGATGACTTGCGTCGAGGACAAGCAGTTCTCTCGCGACTACCTCGATCCTGCCAAGCGATCGATCGCCAATGCGCTCACCGTCGAGTTCGACGATGGCAGCAAGCTCGACGAAGTCGTCGTCGAATACCCGGTCGGACATCGCCGCCGCCGCGCCGAGGGCATTCCGCTGCTGGTCGAAAAGTTTCGGACCAATCTCGCCCGGCGCTTTCCGCCGAAGCAGCAGCGGGCGATCGCCGGCGTTGCGCTCGACGCCGGCCGTCTCGACGCGAAGCCCGTGCACGAATTCGTCGACCTGTTCGTCCTCTGACACCTGTCCTTTCCCGACTGGACACAAGCCATGCGAGTCGATATTCCTGCCTTCCCGATCGCCGCCCGCGGGGTCCGTATCGCGACTGCGCTGGCTATCGCTTGCTTCGGTCTTGCCGGTGCGAGCGCGTCCGCTGCCGACCTACCGATCCTCAAATCGGGGCTGTGGGAGCTTTCGCGCAGCATCAGCCAGCAACCGGAAACCAAGCGCATGACGACGATGTGCCTTGACGAATCGGTGCAGGCCGAAATGCGCGAGTTCGGACTGGGTGTGGCCAAGGAGCTGTGCTCGAAGAGCGATCGCCGCGTCGAAGGCAATCGGCTGATCATCGACGCGGTTTGCAAGCTGGGCGTGACGACGATGACCACGCACTCGATAATGACGTTCTCCGGCAACACTGCCTACCACACCGAGGGCAGCGCAACTTACGATCCTCCGATGATGAACATGTCCGAGGCGAAATCGTCGATCGACGGCAAATGGGTCGGCGAGTGCAAGCCCGGACAGCAGCCGGGCGACATCACGCTGGAATCCGGGCAGACGATCAACATCAAGAGCATGATCAGGAAATAGACGAATGCGTTGGCGTTTTCGCACCGCCGGTCTTGCCCCGCCACGCGCAAGCCGAATCCGAAGAGAGGCTTTTCCATGACGCACAATCTGCACGGCACGCTGCAAACGCTCAACACCGAGTCGGGCGTCTCGGGACGCTACTATTCGCTACCTGCACTCGAGGCCGCCGGCGTCGGGCGCGGCTCGCGGCTGCCGGTCTCGATCCGCATCGTGCTGGAAAGCGTGCTTCGTAACTGCGACGGCAAGAAAGTGACTGAAGAGCACGTCCGGCAGCTTGCCAACTGGGCGCCGAATGCACCGCGCACCGAAGAAATCCCGTTCATCGTCGCGCGCGTGGTGCTGCAGGACTTCACCGGCGTGCCGCTGCTGTGCGATCTCGCCGCGATGCGCGGCGTCGCGCAGCGGGTCGGCAAGGATCCGAAGGTCATCGAGCCTCTGGTGCCGGTCGACCTGGTCGTCGATCACTCGGTGCAGGTCGACTATTACGGCACGAAGAACGCTCTCGACCTCAACATGAAAGTCGAGTTTCAGCGCAACGCCGAGCGCTACAAGTTCATGAAATGGGGCATGCAGGCGTTCGACACGTTCAAGGTGGTGCCGCCCGGCGTCGGGATCGTGCATCAGGTCAACCTCGAGTATCTGGCGCGCGGGGTCCACCAGAAGGACGGCGTCTACTATCCCGACACGCTGGTCGGCACCGACTCGCACACGACGATGATCAACGGCATCGGCGTCGTCGCCTGGGGTGTCGGCGGCATCGAGGCGGAAGCGGGCATGCTGGGCCAGCCGCTGTACATGCTGACGCCGGACGTCGTCGGCGTGCACCTCAAGGGAAGGCTCCGCGAAGGAGTGACTGCGACTGATCTCGTGCTCACGGTGACCGAGCTGCTGCGCAAGTCCAAGGTCGTCGGCAAGTTCGTCGAATATTTCGGCGAGGGTGCGGCGTCGCTTTCGGTGCCGGATCGCGCGACGCTTGCGAACATGTCGCCGGAGTACGGCGCGACCATGGGCTTCTTCGCCGTCGACGACAAGACGATCGAATATCTGACTAATACCGGAAGGACGCCGACCGAGATCGAAGCGCTCGAAACCTACTGCCGCGCGCAGGGTCTGTATGGCATGCCGGCTGCCGGCTCGATCGATTATTCGCAAACGGTCGAGCTCGATCTGTCGACGGTGACCGCCAGCCTCGCCGGCCCGAAGCGTCCGCAGGATCGCATCGAACTTCCGAAGATGAAGGCCTCGTTCGACACGCTGTTCTCCGCGCCGGTCGCCGAAAACGGGTTCGCCCAGTCGCCGGACAAGCTCGCCCGCCGCTATCCGGTTCAGGTCTCGGCCGCCGCCGAGCCGCGCTCGAACGACTCCAAGCAGCGACTGCCGGACAACGGCCAGCCGCGCAACGTGGTGGAGATGGTCGACAACCGGCCGACGCAGGATCCGGTGCGCGTCCAGGGGCCGAAACCGCTCGACATCGGCAACGGCGACATCCTGATCGCCGCGATCACATCGTGCACCAATACGTCGAATCCCGGCGTATTGCTGGCCGCAGGACTGCTGGCGAAAAAAGCGGCAGCCAGAGGCCTGACAGTCAGGCGCCACATCAAGACTTCGCTGGCGCCCGGATCGCGCGTGGTCACCGAATACCTGAGCAAGTCGGGGCTGCTGCCCGAGCTCGAGAAGCTCAACTTCTACCTTGCCGGCTACGGCTGCACGACCTGCATCGGCAATTCGGGACCGCTCGATCCGTCGATCGAGGAAGTGATCACCAAAAACGATCTGGTATGCGCGGCGGTCCTTTCGGGCAACCGCAACTTCGAGGCTCGCATCCATCCGAACATCAAGGCGAACTTTCTGGCCTCGCCACCGCTGGTCGTCGCTTACGCGATCGCCGGACGGGCAAACATCGATTTGACCACCGAGCCGCTGGGCACCGGCAGCGACGGGAATCCGGTCTTCCTGCGCGACGTCTGGCCGACCTCGCAGGAAATCGGCGCGGTGATGCAATATGCGACCGACCCGGCGACCTATCGCCGCCTGTACGGCGATTTCACCAAAGACAACCCGCTCTGGAACGCGATACCGACGACCAAGGGACAGGTCTACGCGTGGGACAAATCGACCTACATCGCCGAGCCGCCGTTCTTCGCCGACTTTTCGATGCAGCCGGGCAAGGTCGCTGCGGTGCGCGGGGCCCGAGCGCTGGGCATTTTCGGCGACTCGGTGACCACCGACCACATCAGCCCCGCGGGGTCGATCAAGCCGACCTCGCCGGCCGGCATTTACCTGCTCGAGCATGACGTCGGTGTGCCCGACTTCAACAGCTACGGCAGCCGGCGCGGCAACCACGAGGTGATGATGCGCGGCACCTTCGCCAACGTGCGCATCA
>JBDTNP010000418.1:0-4561 GCA_039933695.1 Betaproteobacteria bacterium
CGCGCGCCCGCCGAGGGTGCCGCCGTTTTCCTCGACCCCGAGGTTGAAGCCCTGCGTGATCGCGGTGCCGAGCGCCGCGTAGGTTCCGGTGTACGGCAGCATCATGCCGACCCTGAGCTTGGCAGTCTGCGCGCGCGCGATCGATGGCGTGAGACCGCCAATCGCGGCGGCCGATGCAAGAAGTCCTGCCTGCTGGATGAACTGGCGCCGGTCTGTCATGGGGTTCTCCTCCGAGGTTTTGCTCTTGTCGGCGCTGCGATGGTAGCAGCGCGTTGGCATTCCGTCATGTTCCGGGGTCCTGCGCGGGTGTGCGCAGCTTGAAACGCTGGATCTTGCCGGTCGCGGTCTTCGGCAGGTCGGCGACGAATTCGATCCAGCGCGGATATTTGAACGGCGCGAGCAGCGACTTGACGTGTTCCTGCAGCGCCGCGGTGAGCGCCGGTCCCGCGGCGTGCCCGGGCTTGAGCACGACAAAGGCCTTAGGCTTGATCAGCTCGCTCGCATCGGCGCAGCCGACGACGGCGGCTTCGAGGACGGCCTCGTGCGTCGCCAGCGCCGCCTCGACCTCGAAGGGCGACACATAAACGCCGCCGACCTTGAGCATGTCGTCGGTGCGGCCGCAATAGACATAGCGTCCGTCGGCGTCGACGATGTACTTGTCGCCGCTGCGGGTCCAAGGCCCGAGAAACGTCGCCAGGCTCTTGGCGCGATTGTTCCAGTAGTAAGGCGAGCTCGTCGGTCCGCTGACCTGGAGCTCGCCGATCTCGCCGGGCGCGACCGGGTCGCCTTGCTCGTCGACGACGCGTAGATCGTAGCCGGGCACCGGCCGGCCGGTCGTGCCGTAACAGACGTCATCGGGACGATTGGACAGGAAGATATGCAGCATCTCGGTCGAGCCCAGGCCGTCGAGGATGTCGATGCCGGTCTTGTCGCGCCAGCGCTTGCCGAGGTCCCCCGGCAGCGCCTCGCCTGCGGAGACGCAGCGGCGCAGGGCAAGCCGGTCGCGCGCCGGAAATTCGGCGCTGGCCAGCATCGCCGCGTACAAGGTCGGCACGCCGTAGAAAATCGTCGGCCGTTCGGCGACCAGGCGCTTGAATACCGCCGTCGGCGTTGGCCGCTCGGCCATCAGCACGCTGGTCGCGCCGACCGCGAGCGGAAAGGTCAGCGCGTTGCCCAGGCCGTAGGCGAAAAAGAGCTTGGCCGCGGAGAACACCACGTCGTCCGGCGCGATGCCCAGCACCGGGCGCGCGTACAGTTCCGCGGTGTGGATCAGGTCCGAATGCAGATGCACGGCGCCCTTCGGGCTGCCGGTCGATCCCGACGAATACAGCCAGAAGCAGACGTCATCCGCCGTCGTCGCCGCGACCGGCGCATCGGCCGATTCCCCCGCGATCCAATCGGCGAAGGCCAGCGTGCCGTCGACCCCGCCGCCGGAGACGATGACGTGCTCGAGCGCGTCGAGTCGCGCGGCGGCCGGCGCGATCGCCGGTGCGAGCGGCGCGGAGACCACGACGGCCCGCGCGCGGCTATCGGTGAGCAGATATTCGTAGTCGGCGGCGGTCAGCAGCGTATTGCAGGGGATCGGTACGACGCCGGCGCGGATCGCGCCGAGGAATGCCGTCGGAAAGTCGATGCTGTCGTGCAGCAGCAGGACGACCCGATCCTCGGTGCGCAGACCCAGACGCTTCCAGGCGTTGGCGCAGCGGTTGACGCGCTGCGCGAGATCGCCGTACGAGTAGCGTCCGGCATCGTCGATGAACGCGACACGACCGGCGCGACCGGCAGCGAGATTTCGCTCGACCAGGTCGGCGGCGGCGTTGTAGGCGCGGGGAATGCTGAGACGCGGCGGCGACGCCGAATGATCTGCCTGGGCAAAGGCAGGTGTCCGGGCGGTCATGATCGCGTTGACGGGAAGTGGGATTGACGATTGTGGCGGCGCATGCAGGCCCCGTCAATCGCCGGCCTGCCCCGTTGCTTGCGCCGCAACCCCGGCCCGGGCGTCCGCCGCGTCGATGGCGGCGCGCAGCTGCCGCAGCCATTGCGGAAACCATTCCAGCGCCACGTCTTCGGGCAGCGTGCCGCCGCTGGCGTTGTGCTGCATCACCTCGCCGATGCGCCGCGCGCCACGCGCCGCCAGGACCTCGTCGAAACGCCTGCCTCCGAAACAGTAGGTCCCCACGTGCGTGCTGTCGCCAAGTGCAAACACGCCGTAATGCACATGCGCCAGCGAGTCGCGACATGCGCAGAGATCGGCGTAGAAGGCCTTGGCATTATCGGGCACGTCGCCCTGGCCGTAGGTCGAGGTGCAGATGAGGAATACGCCGGGCCGCTCGAACACGCGGCGATCGAGCGCATCCATGAACGTGACCTCGATCCCGAGTTGCGGGCCGGCGAAGGCGAGCTCGATTTCCTGCGCGACCAGCTGCGCGGTGCCGGTCATCGTGCCGACCAGGATATTGACGTTCAGCATCGGTCGAGGCTTGTCATCGGGACGGTCATGCACTATAGTACATACGTTAAGATCTGGATGCAATAAAATGCATTACCCCAATACTGGCCGGCGCAAGGCCCGCCGGGCGCACCGGCAATGAGCACGGCCGCAGCTCGCACGGCGCTGGCCACGGCTTCCGGCCGGGACGGGGACGGCACCTATCTCGCCGCGATCGGCGAACGCGTGCGCGAAATCCGCGCCCGCCGGGGCATGTCGCGGCGGACGCTGGCGCAGGATTCGGGCGTGTCGGAACGCTATCTGGCATCGCTCGAATCGGGTCGTGGCAACGTCTCGATCCTGCTGTTGAAGCAGATCGCGCAGGCGATCGACGTGCCGGTCGAGCAGCTGACGCGAAACGGTCCGGAGGCGCCGACCGAGGTCGCGCTGCTGATGCAGTGGCTGTCGCGGCTCTCCGCGCCGGAAATCCGCCGCGCCTCGGAGACGCTGCATCGCGCGTTCGGGGCAGGCGGACAGCAACGAAAGCGCCGGATCGCGCTGATCGGCCTGCGCGGCGCCGGCAAGACGACGCTGGGCAAACGGCTCGCCGCCAGGCGCCGCGTGCCCTTCATCGAGCTCGACCGCGAGATCGAGCAGGCGGCCGGCGCATCGCTGGCGGAGCTCTTCCTGCTTTACGGTCTGCCGGCGTACCGCCGCCACGAACGGCGCGCGCTCGAGGCGCTGCTGCTGCGCGACGAGGTGATGGTGATCGCGACCGGTGGCAGCATCGTCTCGGAGCCCGAGACGTTCGATCTGCTGCTGTCGACCTGCCGGGTCGTATGGCTGAAGGCCAAGCCCGAAGAGCATATGGCGCGCGTGGTCGCGCAGGGCGACCAGCGGCCGATGGCAGGAAGCACCGAGGCGATGGAAGATCTGAAGCGCATCCTCGCCGGACGCGAGCTTCTGTACCGCAAGGCCGATGCGATCGTCGACACGTCGGGCAAGTCGATCGCGCAGAGCCTCAAGCTGCTGGAGCAAGCCGCCGGCGCCGCCGAGGCAGCAAAACGCGCCAGATGAATCCGATGGTGACGTTCGACACCGATCCCGATCATTACGCGCACTGGCGCATGAAGATCGACGGCGCGGTCGCGACCTTAATCCTCGACGTCGACGAGGATCGCGGCCTCAAACCGGGCTACAAGCTCAAGCTCAACTCGTACGATCTCGGCGTCGACATCGAGCTGGCCGACGCGCTGCAGCGGCTGCGCTTCGAGCATCCCGAGGTGCGCTGCCTGGTGATCACCAGCGGCAAGGACCGCATGTTCTGCTCGGGCGCGAACATTTACATGCTCGGCGCGTCGTCGCATGCCTGGAAGGTCAATTTCTGCAAGTTCACCAACGAAACGCGCAACGGCATCGAGGACGCGAGCCTTTACTCAGGCTTGAAGTCGATCGCCGCGCTGAACGGCACGACGGCAGGCGGGGGCTACGAATTGGCGCTCGCCTGCGACGAAATCTTGCTGATCGACGACCGGTCCTCGACGGTCAGCCTGCCCGAAGTCCCGCTGCTGGCGGTCCTTCCGGGCACCGGCGGACTCACCCGGCTCACCGACAAGCGCAAGGTCCGCCGCGATCTCGCCGACGTCTTTTGCACGACGATCGAAGGCGTGCGCGCCGATCGCGCCAAAGCCTGGGGGCTGGTCGACAAGATCGCGACGCCGAGCACGTTCGGCGAGACGCTCGCCCGCCGCGCGAAGGAACTCGCCGCGGCGGACGCGCATTTGTCTGAGGATGCGCCGCCGCGCGGCATCGTGCTGACTCCCCTCAAGAGAACAGTGGACGAGTCCAGCATCAAGTATCCGAACCTCGAGGTCGCGCTCGATCGCGCCGCGCGCGTCGCGACGTTCACGTTGCGCGGCCCGACGGGTCCGACGCCCGACTCATTCGAAGCCATCACCGCGCTCGGCGCCGACTGGTGGCCACTGGCGCTGGCGCGCGAGCTCGACGACGCGATGCTGTTGTTGCGCACCAACGAGCTCGATATCGGTACCTGGGTGATGCGGACTGCCGGCGATCCTGCGACGGTCCTGGCGGTCGATGCGACCCTGGCGGCACACGCCGGACACTGGCTGG
>JBDTNP010000419.1:0-6062 GCA_039933695.1 Betaproteobacteria bacterium
CGACGTCCTGCCGAAACCGCGCGCGTTGGCGAGCACGACCAATTGCAGCATGCAGACATCGCTGTTCATCGCCGGAGACCTCCAGACCGGCCAGGTCGACCTTGCCCACTCCTACGTGCGCAGCGTCGACCTCAATGCTTTTCAGTTCAGCACGTTTCTTTCGCGGCAATACCAGCCTTCGTGGTTCGGCACCAGCACGCGCTCGCCGAAGCGGTTGACCGCCCAGCAGTGCCATGAGGATTTCATCCTGGCCGCGACCGACGGCACGCACCCGATGTTGCGGGCGGTATGGTGCGCGCGCGCCTATCGGGAATTCGACGACCTTTACGACGTGTCGGTCATAGCCGTGACGCAGGATCGCAGCCGCGAGGCGCTGATTTCGCGCCTGTCGATGCAAGGGGTCACCTACGGCAATGCGATGGCGTTGGTCCGACGCTTTCTCGGAGCCGTCGCGTGGGCGAAATGATCTCGGTCGAAGTGCTGTCGCGGCATCGCGATGTCGTTGCGCGGCATCGGTGCCAGGCGTCGGCCACGACCGTCGGGCGCGCCTACGACAACGATGTCGTCATCGACGATCCGGCCGTCGCAGCGCACCATTTGCGCATCTTCCGCGACGAGGGCGGAGCGCTGATCGCCGAAGACCTGGACAGCGCCAACGGACTTTTCGAAGGCGACAGCGACAAGCGTTCGGCGCGTCTGGTGCTCGACGGCGATCGCCCGATCCGGATCGGCCGCACTTACCTCCGCGTGCGCGAGGCAAGCTATGCGGTCCCGCCGGAGCGCCGGCTCGCGACGGCGGGGCGCGCCCTTCCGTCGGTACTGTGGCTGTCCGCCGCCCTGCTCGGACTGGAGCTCGTCAACCTGTGGCTGGCCGAGACCTCGGAACCCAAGACCGCCTACTATCTGCTGCCGCCGCTGGTCCTCGCGCTGCTGTTGCTCGTATGGACGACGGCCTGGGCGATCCTGTCGCGCATCTTCACCGGGCATGCGCGCTTCGAGCGGCACCTGCGCATCGCCCTGATAGGAGTGCTCGGGTTTGCGCTGTTCGGCGAGCTGCTCGACTACGGCGCGTTCTCGCTGTCATGGCGCTGGCTTGCGGATTACAGCTATGTCGCCAACTGGCTGCTGTTCGCGACGCTGTGCTTCTTCCACCTGCGCGAGATCGGGCCGAGTCGGCTGAAGGCAAAGGCGGCAACGCTGGCAGCACTCGCTGCGGTGGCTATCGCGACGCAGTCGGTCGCGCAGGCGGAAATGCGTTCGCGCTTTGGCCAGCAGTCATACGTGCGGCATTTGAAGCCGCCAGCGCTGCGACTGGCGCCGGCGCAGAGCGAAGATGCTTTCATTGCCGATGCGGCGCGGATCAAGGCCGCGCTGGACAAAGCGCGCAAGGAACCGCCGCCTGGCGGCGGCATTTTCTCGGCGTTCGACGAATAGGCGCGGTTGGCCGCAAGCGCTACTGCGCGGCGATGTCGCCCAGCCGCGCGGCGGCACAGGCGAGCTCCGCTTGCGTCGACAGCAGGTCGGGACAAAGGCGAAGGATGTCCCCGCGCGAGTCGACGATCACGCCGCGGTGCTCGAGCTCCCCCGCCCATGCGCGCGCCTGACCGCTGCGCACGACGATGAACGCGCCGCGATCATCGGAACCGCCTTCCGCACGCACGCCGCGCTCGCCCAGCAGGCCGACAAGCATGCGCTGTTGCGCGAGCGAATATTCGCGCAGCCGCGAGACGCCGACCGCGGCCGTGAACAGCTGGCCGGCGCGCGCCTGGTAACAGGTCAGAACCGGTGGCGTCGACTCGAGCAGGGCGTCGCCTCCCGGCGCGAATTCCGGCGGGTCGGGGCGCACATAGTCGAACGGGACCTTCTTGGCGAACCAGCCGATGTCCAGCGTGCTGAAGCCGCTGTCCAGGTGCCGCGGATGCAGGTACATGTATCCGGCGCCCGGCCCGCCGCGCAGATACTTGTAGCTGCCGCCGATCGCGAAGTCGGCGTCGAGCGCGCCGATGTCGACTGGCAGCACCCCGAGCGAATGGTAAACGTCGAGCAGCACCTGAGCGCCGCCGGCGTGCGCCGCGTCGAGCAATGCCGGCAACGCGGGCAGCACCTGACCGGTGTTGAACAGCACCTGCGACAGGACGACCAGGTCGACGTCGCGGACGGCAGCCAGCAGCGCGGCGGGTTCGAACATCCCGTCGGCGCGAGCCTCGACGAACCGGAGCTCGATGCGCTCGCGAAGCGCGTATTGCCTCAGGATCACGTCGATCGAATCGAATTCGCTGCGGGTCGCTACGACGCGCGGCGGGCGATCGTAGCTGTTCAGGATCGCCCGCAACCCCTGGCCGGCGCTGGTCTTCGGTACGACGCAGTCGGCGCGCGGTGCGTGCAGCAGCGCGGCGAGCCGCGCCCGATATGCGGCGATTTCCGCCAGCCACGCGTCCCAGGCGTTGCCCAGCTGCGACTGCCAGAGCCCGACGGCCTCGGCGACATCCGCCGCGGTCGCGTCGAGAGGGCGGCCGAGCGAATGGTTGGCAAGATAGATCGGCCGATCGCGCGGCGCAAGCACGCGCGAGAACAGCGGCGCAACGTGGCGGGCGATGGCTTCCTCGGTCAGCGGACCGGGACCCATCGCCGCGATCGCCGCCGCAATCGCCGCCGCGGTATCGGGCCGCGGGCTCATGGCGCGCCGATCACCGTGCGCACGTCGATCAGTTCGGGAAAAAACGTGTGCTCGAGGACGCGCCGCAAGAAGGCGACGCCGCTCGATCCTCCGGTGCCGGCCTTGTATCCGATGATGCGCTCGACCGTCTTCATATGGCGGAAGCGCCAGAGGGCAAAGCCCTCGTCGACGTCGACCAGTTTTTCCGCCATTTCGTACGCGTCCCAGTACTGCTGCGGATTCTCGTAAATCACCTTGAACACTTCGACCAGGGCCGCGTTGCGCTCATGCGGCAGCGACCAGTCGCGCTCGACGCAGGCGGGCGGCACCGGCAATCCGCGCCGCGACAGGTGGCGGAGGAACTCGTCGTAGAGCGACGGCGCCTCGAGCAAGCCGATCAACTCGGCGTGGATCGCCGCGTCGTAGCTGAATATGTCGGCCCGCGCACGGTCCTTGTTTCCGAGGAGGAACTCGATCGCCCGGTATTGCGGCGACTGAAAGCCAGACGCGCTGCCGAGCGCCGGCCGGAACGCCTCGTACTCCGAGGGCGTCAGCGTTTCCAGCACCGCCCACTGCTCGAACAGCTGCTTCTGGATCAGCTTGACGCGCGCGAGGATTTTGAAGCAGGAATCGAGCTGATCGGCGCGAACGAAGCGTATCGCAGCCTCGAGCTCGTGGATCATCAGTTTCATCCACAGCTCCGAAGTCTGATGCTGGATGATGAACATCATTTCGTCGTGGCGCGCCGGCGTGGATGCCGAGCCCGACAATGGCTTCTGCGCGCCGAGCAGCGTGTCGAGGCAAAGATAGCCGGTGTACGTCAGGCGATCGCGCAAGTCGGTGACGATGCCCGGTTCGAGCTGATGCGGCATGGCGATAGGTCACGTGGGATGACGGTGCAGTATAGGAAGCGCGATCGTGCGTGTCCACCCGCGCGAAAGCGCGTGCCTGCTCTGCTAGAATTCGTGCATGCCGCATTGGCCCAATGCCGCCGCGCGCGCAACGACATGCATCGCGGCGATCGCGCGCGCCGCGGCGCTTGGTGCCGGCCTTCTCCTCGTCGCCGCATGCGGCAGCAAGGCGCCGGTCCGGCAGATCGCGCTGACCGAATGTCGTGTGCCGAAGCTCGCTACCGCGGCACAGTGCGGCACGCTCGAGGTTCCGGAGGATCGCGCCCGAACGGCAGGACGCACATTGACGATCGCCGTCGTCGTGCTGCCGGCCGCCACCCTGTCGCCGCAACCCGATCCTCTGATCATGTTGCCCGGAGGACCGGGCCAATCGTCGGACGCGCTCGCGCCGCTCGCCGGCGCGCTGGGCGGCGTGCGCCGCAACCGCGACATCGTGCTGATCGATCCGCGAGGCACCGGCAGATCGGCGCCGTTGCGCTGTCCCGCTCTCGCCCCGCGCGATGCCTTCGATGAGCTGGTGGAAGAGCAGACGATCGCCGCCGCGGCGCAGCGTTGCATCGCCGAATTGCGTGCGAGCGGCGACGCGGACCCCGCGCAGTACACGACGTCCGCCGTCGTGGCCGATCTCGACGCTGTCCGCATCGCGCTCGGTTACGACCGGATCAATTTGTGGGGCGGTTCGTACGGAACCCGCGTCGCGCAGGAATATCTGCGCCGGTATCCGCAGCATGTGCGCAGCGTCGTTCTCGACGGCGCCGCGCCGCCCGCGATGCGGGTCGGCTTCGACCCGTGGCTGTCGCGCGAAGCGGCGCTCGACCAGGTCATCGCCGCTTGCGCGGCAAGCCCGGCCTGCCGGCAGGGCTATCCCGACCTCGACGCGACGCTGGCGCGCATTCGCGCCGATCTCTCGCCCGCACGCACGATTGCCGTGCTCGATCCGCGCACCGGCGCCCAGCGGGAGTTCAAGGCGTCGTTCGACACGGTCATCGGCGCGCTGCAGGGCCTCGTCTATGCGCCGGAATCGGCGAGCCTGATCCCAGCCCTGCTCGCGCGCGCGGCGGCCGGCGACTACGCGCCGCTGGCGACCGCAGCGATGCTGTTGAACGACGACGTCGCGAAGACGGTGAATCTCGCGTTGCACTTCGCGGTCAGCTGCGCCGAGGATGCGCCGCGCATCGACGCCGCGGAGACGAGTCGCATGCTGGCGCGGCTGCGCGCACCGGAGCTTGCCCGGCGCGATCTCGCCGCCTGCGACGGCTGGCCCCGTCCGCCGGTGCCGGCGGACTTCTACGCTCCGCTCGTCAGCGACAAGCCGGTGCTGATCCTCTCGGGCGGCCTCGACCCGGTCACTCCGCCCGCTGCGGGCGAAGAAGTCGCCAGGACTCTGTCGCACAGCCGCCACATCGTCGCCACCGGCTACGGACATATCGTCTCGCCGCACGCCTGCGCACCGCGGCTGATCGAAAAATTCGTCGAGGACGCAGGCTTCGCGACGCTGCCGTCGCCGTGCATCGACTATTTCGCGGCCAGCGTGCGGCCGCCGCTGTACTCATCGCTGCTGGAAGCGCGATGATCGTCGTCGACGGATTGGTCAAGGCGTTCGGAAAGCGCAGGGAAATTCGCGCCGTCGACGGCGCGACGTTCACCGCGGACGACGCCGCGATCACCGGCCTGCTGGGGCCGAACGGCGCCGGCAAGACGACGGTGCTGCGCATGCTCGCGACGCTGATTCCGCCCGACGCCGGCGCCGCGTCGATCGACGGCCTCGATATTGTGCGCGAGCGTGGCGGCGTCCGCGGCCGCATCGGCGTGCTGTCCGACGCGCGCGGGCTCTATGCGCGACTGACCGCGCGCGAGAACGTGCGCTATTACGGCAGACTGCATGGTCTAGGCGGCACGGCGCTGGAGGCGCGCATCGACGTGCTGCTCGGACAACTCGGGCTCGCCCCGCTTGCCGATCGCCGCGCGCAGGGCTTCTCCCAGGGCGAGAAGATGAAAGTCGCGATCGCCCGCGCGCTGGTGCACGATCCGGCGACGATCATGCTCGACGAGCCGACCAGCGGACTCGACGTCATGAGCATACGGGGCTTGCGCGAGCAGCTCTTCGCCCTTCGCGCGGCCGGGAAGTGCATCCTGCTATCGACGCACGTCATGCAGGAAGTGGCGCTGCTGTGCGACCGCATCGTCATTCTCGGCCACGGCCGGGTGCAGGCCGCCGGAACCGGCGCCGAGCTGCTGGCGCGCACCGGCGAAGCTTCGCTCGAGGACGCCTTTGTCCGCCTGCTGGGATCCGCAGAAGGGCTCGCGGCGTGAGCGCGCCCGAAAAGGCTCGCGTCAGCGCGATCGGGCGCATCGTCACTGTCAGCGGCAAGGAGCTGACCGATACCTTGCGCGACCGGCGCGCGATGCTGGTCACCCTGCTGATGGCGATGGCGGCCGGCCCGATCTTCCTCGCGCTGATTCTCAACATGGCGGCGAACCAGGCGGAAAAGGCG
>JBDTNP010000420.1:0-2984 GCA_039933695.1 Betaproteobacteria bacterium
TAGCTGTAGCAGCGCCCGTTTTCGACGTCGCCGAGCACCAGCCTGTCGACGATCTTGGCCGCGACGACATCGGGCGGCACCAGCTGTCCCGAAGCGTGAAACTCGCGGAACATGTCGACGTTGGCGTATTTCTCGCGCGGCAAGCTGCGCATATAGGCCTGCATGCCGGTGTCGATGATGCCCGGTCGCACCGAGATTGCGCGAAACGCCGGCGCCGTCTGTTCGGCGGCAATCTGCCGCGTCAGCATTTCCAGCCCCGCCTTGGCGATCGAATAAGGGCCGCTCCCGCCGAGCGGGCTCGCTGCCGCCCCGGACGAGATATTGATCACCAGCGATGGCGTCGACCCGTCGGCAAAGGAGCGACAAAACAGGTTGACCAGCGCGAGCGGCGCGACGAGGTTCACCGCCAGCGATTCTTCGATCGATGCAGCGTCGAGCGTGCCCAGCGATCCTACCGGTCCTGCGACGGCGGCATTGTTGATCAGGCAAACCGAGCGCGGGCGCGCCGCAGCGATCTCGCCGAACACCGGCGCGAGCGTGGATTCGATCGCCGGCACTTGCCCAAGGTCGCAGCGCACGAAGCGGTAGCGCTCACCGCCCAAACGCTCGGCGCTGGTGCGGCCGACGCCGGTCACCGCGAATCCGCGCGCCAGCAGTGCTGCGGCCAGCGATTCACCCAGCCCGCGCGATACGCCGGTGACGATCGTCGCTTTCATCGGGACCTCTGCGTAGCCGTCGGATCGTTCATCGAAGGCGGCGGAAACGTCAGCGGTGCGTGCCGAGCGACAGCACGACGATCACTGCGATCAGGATAGCGATGCCGAGAAGCGTGAGCTTCACCCAGCTCTTCGGATACTCGCCCTGGATCGTGCCGGTGACGCCGTTCATGACTGCCTGGAAGCTTCGCGATCCGAAATTGTAGGTCAGCAGCCAGATCGGCGCGAGTATGTGCTTGAAGGTCTGCCCCGAATACGAGGCACGTACGTCGAGATTGCGGTAAGTGTCGCCTGGAATCTGCGCGGCGCAAAGCCGTCGCAGCTCCTCGTCCATCGCCTCGCGCGCCGCCTTGGCGGCGCCGACCAGATCGATCTGGTAGCGTTCGACGACCCAGCCTGCGACGTACGCCGCATCGTAGGGCTTGAGCTCGCCAGTCGGAAATGGCTCGACGCCGCGCAGCAGCCCCGGATGCACACCGACCGAGGCGCAGACCAGATCGTCGTCGAAAGCATGTTGCAGGCGGCCTGCCGCCGGTTCCCAGCGTATCTGGCGCACCTGGCGGGTCTGCGTACGGCCGCTGCCGTCGCTGTAGGTTTCGGTCGTGTAGTAATAATGGCCGGCTTCGGCGGTCCATGAAGCGTCGGCCGTTGCGTCGAACGTCCAGTACGGCAGATAGACGCCGTTCACCGTGTCGGTCAACGCCGCGCGCTTGAGTTTGTTCGGCGCAAGCCACAGTCTGCCGTACCAGGCCCGGATGCCGTCGCGCGCCTTGTCTTCGCCGATCGTGAACGGCAGCACGCTCTCCGGACGAAACGCATCCTTGACCTCCGTGTACGGAACAAGCTCTGCCGAGCCGCAGAATTCGCAGCGTTGCGCCTGCCGGCTCGCATCCATCACCGATATCGCCTGGCAGCTGCGGCATTTGACGTAGCGCTTCTCGATTTGCCAGCCGCGTTTGTCGTCGCCGATGCCGCGCAGCGCCGCGACAAGATCGTGCTCGACGATGGCGCCGGTAGCGTCGACCTTGGCCGGCGAGGTTGTTCCGCAGAACGGGCACACCAGCGCCTGACGCGCCGGATTCCAGACCGCCTCGGCGCCGCAGGCCGGACAGGCGAATTTCTGCCGCGCGATCTCCTGTCGCGCGTCGTCAGGAGCGCCGGACGGCGAAGCGTCAGCCATCGGCGAACGACCGGCTGCCTGGTCCGGACAGACCCTCGATGATCCAGACCCTCAGCTTCAGCGCGAATTCGGTATCGTTGAAGAACAGATAAACCGATCCCAGCGCCAGCAGCGCCCAGGTCACTGGATCAGATACCCTATCACGCGCCACGCGCCATCGGGCTCGTGCTCGAGTGTCAGCGTTTCGCGCGCATCCATTTTTTTCGCAAAAGTGGTGCGAAAGAGGACGATCGCGTATTCGCCGTCGGGCGCGCCTGGAATGTTCTTGCGGAATTGCGTGCCCAGCTGTGCGCGTTGCGAAAGCGCCCCCAGCGGCGGCCGCACGCGCTTCAGTGATTCCGCCCAGCGCTCGACGGTGATCGCATCGCGGAATTGCTTGCCGGCGTTCTTCCAGCTCTGAGCGGCATTGCCGCGGTCGGTGTCGGCCAGCCAGGCCCGCGCTGTCTCCTGCACCAGGCTCGCGCGCGGGTCCTGCGCCGCAAGAGGGCCGGCGCAGAGCAGACCTATGCCGAGCGCCAAGAACGCGCGCAGGGCGCGAAAATCGTATCGGGTCGCCGCCACTTGGGACCTCGCTTCGTCTTCAGGAAAGATCAGGAATGCAGGAACTGATCGACCGCGGCGCGCGTCACGCGCCATTGCGTGCCGATCTGCTTGCCCTTCAGATCGCCCTTCTGAAGGCTCGACATCACATCAGACTCGGCGACGCCGAGCAATTGCGCGACTTGCGCCGGCGTCAGCAATTGCGGCTCCTGGCCGGCAGCCGCCGCGCCGCCGGCCGCGGCCGGCGCGGAGACAGCCGGCGTGGCCTGCGGCCCCATGATGCCGCCCGACTGGTTCATCATCTGCTGCGCCATCGCCATGCCGACTGCCATTTCGACCGCCATGCCGCCCGGACCGCCATTGCCCTTCTCGAGTCCCTGCGCCATCTGGAACTTGACGTAATCGTTCAAGCTGCCGACCGCGGCCATGCTCGACCGCTTGTCGATCGCCTGTTCGACCTCGGGTGGCACCGAAACGTTCTCGACGATGAACGATGCCATCGCAAGCCCGTACTTGTCGCCGAGCACCGGGTTGATCAAGGGCAACAA
>JBDTNP010000421.1:0-4205 GCA_039933695.1 Betaproteobacteria bacterium
ACACCCGCGCCGAACACACGCCGCAGATTTTCCAGGATGACACGCCGGCGCAACGGCAGCAGGCGATAAAGGAGCCGGCCGGCTAAAGGCGCGTCGGCTTGCGCGGGAAGCGCCAGCGCGACCGCGGATGCGCTGGTCCGGTCGTGCGTCAGCGATACCGCGATCGCCCGCAGCCGCTGCCGGCCAAGCACGAGCTCCGCCCTGGCGCTGCAGACGACCTGCGGCGCGCCGTAGGCATCGCGCTCGACGGAAAAATCGGCGGGCTCGATCTCGGCCAGTGCCAGCTCGCGCGGAAAGAGTTTGGCGCTGGCCTCCTTGGCGGCAAAGCGCGCCGCCAGGCTCGCCGCGCGACCCGGCCCGTCACCGCTGTCGGCGAGCTCCTGCGGGGAAAAATATCGGATCAGGTCTTCCGGTGGCGTCTCGCGCAACAGCCGCTCGATGCGCGCGATCTCAACGCTGTCGATGCCGCAGCGCGTCGGCTCCCCGCGCTGCGCTTCGAACGGGTCGGCGGCGCCGGCCATCCGGACTCACCGCAGCGCGCGGATGATCAGCGCGGCATTGGTCCCGGCGAAGCCGCGACACAGGATCAACGCCGTGTCGCCACGCGGGACTTGCGGCGAAGAGGAGACCCGCAGGCCCTCGCAATCGGGATCGAGTGAGGCAAGCGTGGCGATGCCCGGAACGATGCGCTCGCGCAGCGCGGCCAGCGCGATCACCGTCTCCATAATGCCGGCCGCGGCGATCAGATGCCCGGTCGCCCACTTGAATGCCGTGACCGGTGGCGCAGCACTTCCGGTGCCGAACACCGCGCGCAGCGCCGCCGCTTCCGACGAGTCGGACAGCGGCGTTCCGTTGCCGTGGGCGACGATCATCCCAATGTCCGCCGGCGCGAGCCCCGCTTCGGCCAGCGCCTGGGTGATCGCGCGGCAAAGGCCGTCGCCGTCCTCGCGGATCGCGAGCAATCCTTCGCCTTCGGCCGCGTATCCGCCACCGAGCACCTCACCCAGGACGGCGGCGTTGCGCTTTGCGGCGGCGTTCTCGGTCTCGAGCGCGAGAGCGCCCGCGCCCTCGCCGAATACGCTGCCGCTGCGCCGCTGGTCGAACGGGCGGATGGCATCGGGCGCAAGCAGGCCGCACTGGTGATAGTAGAGCAGCATCTGCGGCTCGATCGGCGCATCGTGCCCGATGGCAACCGCACGGTCGGCCTCGCCCTGCCGCAGCGCCTCGGCGGCTTCGATGACCGCCAGCGTGCCGCCGACGCTGTGGTTGGTGATGCAGGCATTGGCGCCCTTGAGCCCGTACTTGATGCCGACGTGGCAGAGCACGTTGTTGGGCAGCGTGCGCAACAGCCACATCGGATTGACTTCGTTGCCGAGGTCGCGGCCGAACGCAGAAAGCTCGCCGCCGGTTTCGCTCATGAGCGGAAAATATTCGTACTGCGACATGTACGCACCGCCGCCCGACCCGACGTAGAGTCCGCTGCGATCGCTGAATGCCGCGGCGGCTTCAGCATCCTTCCCGGCGCGTGCCGCCATGAATCCGGCAGCGTCGATCGCCTGGCTGCCGGCATACAGCCCGAACATGTCGCTGCGCCGGATCAGCTTGTGCAGCTTGCGGTCCTCGACCAGCGCCCGCGGATTGAAATCCGGCATTTCGGCGGCGACGCGCACTGGCCAGCCGGTCGTATCCCATTGCGCGATCGGCCCGATGGCAGAACGTCCTTCGCGCGCCGCGGCCAGCACCGCGCCGGGGTCCATGCCGGACGCGCAAACCGCGCCGGTGCCTGTGATCAGAATTCTGGGACGCGGCATGCTTTACGCGGCCCCAGTCACTTCGTCCGGGTGGCGCAGCGCGACGCAGCTATTCGAGCCGCCGAATCCGAACGAGTTGGACAAGGTCATCCGCACGCGCCTCTCGGTCGGCGCGACGACCAGATTCAGATCGCAGTCGGGGTCGCGCTCGCGCAGATTCGCGTTGACCGGCAGTCGGCCGTGGCGGATCGCCAGCGCGCATACGACCACCTCGACCGCGCCGGCCGCGGCGATCAGGTGGCCCATCGAGCTCTTGGTCGAGCTGACTGCGACGTCGGCGGCCTTGTCGCCGAAGACCCTGTGAATCGCGGCGCTCTCGCTCTTGTCGTTCATGTAGGTCGAAGTGCCGTGCGCGTTGATGTAGTCGACGTCCTCGGGCGCGGCGCCGGCGTCGGCAAGGGCTGCGCGCATCGACTGGATCGGGCCGTCTCCGTCCGGCGGCGAATCGGTGATGCGGTATGAAGACAGCGAATTGCCATCTCCGGCGAGCTCGGCGTAGATATGGGCGCCGCGCCGACGCGCCGCTTCCCATTCCTCGAGGACGACGAAGCCTGCCCCTTCGCCGAGCACGAAGCCGTTGCGCGTCGCGTCGAACGGGCGGCTCGCGCGCTGCGGCTCGTCGTTGTCGGCTGATACCGCCGACAGGAGGCAAAAGCCACCCAGCCCCACCGGACTGATCATCGAATCGAAGCCTCCCGCGAGCGCGTAGTCGACGCTGCCCCGGCGGATCAGCTTGAGCGCGGTGCCGATCGCCTGGCCGCCCGACGCGCAGGCGGTGTGGACCGAGGTTGCATATCCGTGGATGCCGAAGCGCCGGGTCAGCAACGCGAGTCCCGCCGTCGACTGGCTGCGGCAGAAAACGATCGGATCGGTCGCCGTCGGGTCGTTGACCAGCTGGTCGGCATGCAGCTCGCCGTCGGCCGCCGAATGCCGCTGCACGGCGGAGAGATCGTCGTACGCGACGCCCATCATGCCGGTCCCCACCGAGCAGGCCCAGCGCGTCGCGGTCGCCGCCGTCGGCCCGATGCCCGCGTCGCGCATCGCCTGCTCGGCGGCGCCGAGTGCGAAGCGATGCGAGCGATTGGCGAACTTGAGCAGCTTGCGGTCGGCTCCGAGCGCGGCCGCGTCGAAATCCTTGACCTCGGCGGCGATCCGCGTCGAAAAGCCGCTGGCGTCGAAAATGCTGATCGGCGCAACGCCGCTTCGGCCTTCGAGCAGCGCAGACCACGTCGTGGCCACATCGTTTCCGACCGGCGTGACCAGCCCCAGTCCGGTAACCGCGACTCTGCGCCGGCGGGTCATGCGAGCACCCTGTCGACCAGTTCGACGCGCGCCGTTGCGACCGCGCGATCGCCGACGTGGGCGCTCAATGCGACTCGTGCGGTCGCGCCTTCATCGCCCGCCGGCAGCATCTCGACGTTGAGTTCGACTCGCTGACCCGGAGTGATGAACGTGCGCATCTTGACGTTGGTCATGCGCGAAGGCGTCATCGCCGCGCCGCCGGGTCGATCGCCGATCGAATCGGCGAGCTCGATGGCAAGCCGCATCTGAAGGTCGAGCAGCAAGGTCGCCGGAAACACCGGGCGGCGCGGGAAATGATCGCCGAAGAAGGCCGCATGCTCGGGCACCGCGAGCGTGGCGTGCAGCGACTTGCCGGGCACGCGCGCATCGACGGCAAGCGACACCGGCGCCACCCCGCGGAACACTCCGGCCGTCGCGCCGCGGCCGCGCAGCAACGCGAAGCGATCGCGCAACGCTTCCGGCGAGTCGAGCTCCTCTACCGGTACCATCGGACCCAGGCAGTGCCTGAGCTCGATGACCCGCCGGCCGTTGACCTTCGCCCATCCGCCGTAGGCGATGACTTCGTCGTCGCAATCGTCGATTTCGACGTCGAGCTCCAATAGATCGCCGGGCGCGACGCTACCCTCGAACACGGTCTCGGTCGCCAGCGCGGCAACCGGCCGACCGCGGTAGTCGAGCGTGTCCATCGCGACCCAGGCCGCAAGCTGCCCGACGGCTTCGGCGACCAGGCAAGACGGAAATTCGGCGATCTCTGGCGGCACCGCGTACCAGCCGCGCGCATGCGCGCCGGATGCGAAGTCGGTGATCCGGTCGACGAAGGAGAAGGCGGCGAAATGATCGCTCATGCGGCGGTTGGCGCTTATCGTCAGGCCGCCGCCTTCGCTTCGCGCTGCGCGCTGATCACCAGCTTGCAGAACGTCTCCGGGGTGAACAGGCGCGGAATCTCGGCGACCTTCATCGGCGTCTTGAATCGCTCGGCGGGAATTTCAGACAGGTAGGACTTGAGCTGCGCCAGTCCCTTTTCGGTGACGATGCCTTTCTGCTCGAACTCGGCTTCCGGCAGGTCGCCGCGCGCGTTCTCGACGATCTTGC
>JBDTNP010000422.1:0-7074 GCA_039933695.1 Betaproteobacteria bacterium
CGTCGCCGCCGGCAACGAAAGCGACAACGCCTCGGACTCGGCGCCCGCGAACTGCAGCGGCGTCATCACCGTCGGCGCCAGCACGCGCGCCGGCGATCGCGCAAGCTACTCCAATTTCGGCTTCCGGGTCGACGTGTCGGCGCCGGGCGGCGACGGCGGCGACGTCGACACCCTGGTGCTCTCGCTGTCCAACGACGGCAAGACCAGCCCCGGCAATCCCGCGTACGGTATCGGCGCCGGAACCAGCGCCGCCGCACCGCACGTCGCCGGCATCGCGTCGCTGATGCTCGCGCGCAATGCCAACCTGACTCCGGGACGCGTCCTCGACATCATCAGCGGAACCTCGCGCGCCTTCACGGCCGGCAGCACCTGCGGCGTGAGCCCCTTGTGCGGCGACGGCCTGATCGACGCCGGGCTCGCGGTCTCCAGCACGTTCCCGGGGGACAGCGTGGCGCCGGTGGGGACCGTTCCGGTGATCGAGTACTACCGCGCCGACAAGGATCACTACTTCATGACGGCAAGCGTCCCCGAGCAGGCGTTCGTCGACAACAACCTGGCCGGCACGTTCCAGCGCACCGGGGAACTGTTCTACGCCTGGCTCGATCCGTCGCTCGCGCCGCCGGACGCGGTGCCGGTCTGCCGCTTCTACAGTCCGCTGCCGTTGATCGACTCGCACTTCTACACGGCGTTTGCCGACGAATGCAATTTCGTCATCTCGCACTGGCCGAACGTATGGCTGCTGGAAAGCCGCGCCGCGTTCTACGTCGTGCCGGTCGATGCGCTAGGGAATTGCCGCGCCGGATTGCTGCCGGTCTATCGCTTCTTCGACAACCGCAACGACGCCAATCACCGGCATACGATCGATCTGTCGGTGCGCCGCGCGATGCTCAATCGCGGCTGGGCGCCGGAAGGCATCGGCCCGAACGCCGTCGCATTCTGCACGCCGATCTGACGCATCGCGAAGCGTTTGTCGGAACGAAAAAGCGAGCCTCGAGGGCTCGCTTTTTTGCCCGAATCGCGCGGGCGCGTTCAGGCTGCAGCCGCAGTGTCGCCGCGCGGCTTTTGCGCAGCCAGCGTATCGAGCGCCGCGCTGACCGCGCGGTCGAACAAGGGCACCGGCTCGACGATCAAGGTCGCCCTGCCCGCGCCCAGCTGCCATGCGAGGTCTTCCGGGGTCGCGACGATCGCGCGCGAACGCTCGCGCGTGGTGAACAGATATTTGCTGCGCATCGGGCTGATCCACGACAGTCGCGCGTTGACTGTCTTGTCTTCGCGCCCGAACGCGAGCCACGTGCCGACGACCATTTCGGCGACGAAGTCATGCACGTTCGCGATCCGCGGCGCTGGCGCGGTCGCGCCGACCGGAGCGCCGGCTTCGGCATTCGCGGCAGCGGTCGCGGCGGCGGGCGCGCGCGCATCGTCCGCCGATGCGGCGCCGGCGGGCTTGATCGCCGCCATGTGCAATTGATACATCGCGTCGAGCAAGGGCTTGACGCGCTCGTCTCCGACGTTGACCGCCGCGGCGCCGGCGCGCAGATTGCGGATCATTCCTGGCACCAGCTTGGCCAGCCGCGCCTTTTGCGCGCTGCGCTCCTTCGCCGTCAGGCTCCATAGAAGGTCGTCGAGCGTACGCACGCCGCGGCGCCACTCGTCGCCTGCCGTGCCCTGCGCCAGACGCACGTTGGTCAGGTAGTCGGCCCAGATGGTCTCGCTGAACGAGCGCACGTCGAACGGCACGTCGAGACCCGAAAGCTTGTCGCGGATCAGCGCGCGGACCGCCGAACGATCGGACTCGCCTTCTTCGGCAGCGAGTGCGGCGGCGACTTCGGTACCGAGCGCGCTTGCCCCTTTTTGCGCCTCGGCATCGACGAATTCCTGGACCTTGCGATCGGCGACGTCGAAGACGCCGACGTCGACCTGGAAATCGCGGCAGACCTCTTCGATCACGCCGGCCGCCGTCAGCTCGAATGCGGCGCGATAGCCCGCGTCGCCGGTGGCGCCGATCGCGGCGCCCGCGAGATGATCGAGCAGCCGGCGGGCCGGATGCTTGCGGTCGGAGAAAAAGCTGCGATCGAGCAGCGCAGTCTTCAGGATCGGAACCTGCAGGCGGGTGAACAGGCTGCGCAGTTCTTCGGGTATCGACGGATCGCGGAAGATGTAGTCGAACAGCAGGCCGATCACGTCCATCGTGATCTTGTCGGTCGAGCTCACCACCTTGTCGTCGATCGCCGCCCGGATGAACGGGATGCGGTTCATCGCAGCGGCACGGCTCGCGGCATCGCCGGACGAAGCTTCGGCCACGCGGTGATCGGACCCCGGATCGAGTCGCTGCCAGCGGTCGAGGACCGCGACCGCGGCGGACAACGATCCGATCGCCATCAACGGATCGACTTGCGGCAGGCCCGACACATCGGTCGCCGGGGCGCTGCCGGCCTCGGGCGATTGCAACGCCCGGGCGAGGTCGGCGATGTACGGATTGAGCGCGGCGGCCAGCGCCGCCGCCGGTCCGGTGTCGATCGCCGGCGCGGGCGCGGCGGCCAGCGGCGTCGACGGCCCGGGCTGCGCCGATCCGGCGGGCGGCGAGCCGCCGGGAGTTGAACCCGCAGCCGCGCGCGTCGCCTCCGCCTTCGGTAAATCCTTCAGCGAGGTCGACGTGGACGCCGACGCGGCGGGAACCGCGATGCCCAGCGCCAGCAATTCGTCGGCCGCGGCCGAGCGCCCCTCCTTGAACAACCGCAGGAAGGTCGGCAGCAACTCGGCGTCGTCGCGCGGCCGCAGCTCGCTGCGCGCGCGGAGCTGCGCCTTGATCTCGGGCAGCACCTGGTGGTCGGCCAGGAAGCGATTGACCTTGATGAAGCTCTTGTTGATACCCAGCGTCACGTCGGACAGCAGCCGCTCCATCAGCGGCCGCCACACGCGCGGATTCGGATACAGCGCACGCGACGACAGCCCGATCGCGTCGAGCACGTAGTCGGGCGAAAACGGATTGTCGACGTCGCGCATTCGCGATTCGCCGAGCAGCGCTCCGACGCGCAGATCGATCGCATCGAGCTCGCGCTTGGTCAGCCGGTACAGGAACTGGGTGCTCGTCGTGAGCGACGCCTGTTTTTCATGATCGAAGGTGTTGAGCACCCGCAGCGTCGTCAGCGACGCGTCGAAATCGGGCCGGCGCCCCTGCCGGCGCGTGCCGGCGAGCCGGCGCTCGAACAGGTCGGTCAGCGCCTGGCCGAAACGCTCGATCCATTGCCCGCGCTTGCTGCGGAAATCGGCGACCTCGGCCTCGCCGACGAATGTGTTGTTCTCGAAGAGATCGTTGGTCGTCTCGATCGAGACATGAACCAGCGCGATCAATCCGGTCTTGAACTCGGCAAAGCATTCGCGCAGCAGCGCCTGTGCTTCCTCGCGGGACAGCAAAAGGTTGCCGTCGGCGTCGGTCGCAGGCGCAGGCTGCGTTGGGGCGAGGTCGGCCATGGTCGTCTGGGCGAAAATCCCGGCAACGGACACAGCCCGGATTCAAAGCCAGCGATGCCGTCAAAGGCCCGCTTTGCCGAGCAGCGCCCTCGCGAGGGTGGTCGAATGCTAACGGCCTTTGCCCGCTTTGGCGAGCGCACCGCGACGATCGCGCAAATGCCGGCGACCGAAGGCGATAAACGGGGGGCGAGCAGCTCGCGTCCGGCGGGCAGCCACCTGACAACATGTATGCTGCAAGCGCCGCCGGCGCCTTGCCAGGCTTCTACTTGCTCGCGGCCATCTTGCTGATCAACTCGAGCACCCGCCAGCTGTCGTGCTCTTTTTCATAGAAGTAGGTGGCGCCCAGCGAATAGCTCAAGCCCCCGTATTCGGCCGCTGTATGGTTAGTCAGGACGACCTTGGTGGCTGCTCGCGCCTTGCCGCTTTTCTGCAGCGCCTCGAGCACCTCGAAGCCGCTGCCCGATTCCAGCGTCACGTCGACCAGGATCAGGTCGGCATCGACGCGCGACAAGTCCGCGATCGCCTGCTCGGCGTTATCGCTGTGCCCGACCAGCTCGCCCCCCACCGACTCGACGGCCGCTGCGAGCAGCCGGGAGAAGATCGGGGAGTCCTCGATCATGTAGACGTGAAGCGCGTCTGAAGCGTCGGTCATATCCGTATTCACATTAGCAGCATGCGCCGCCGGCGCGACCGGCCCAGCGGCTCCTGTCAGGAGTATCGCGCCGCCCGGCGGGAATACCTGTAGGAATCTCGGACGAAATAAGTCGGACTCTTGCTGAAAATTGCGGCGCACCGACGCAAGCCGCCTGCGGCAGGCCACAGGATTTCTTCCCGCGCAGGTCCCATGCCTCCGGTAAACGTGCCCGGCCTCGCAAAAAAAAAGGGCCGCCCTGAGGCGGCCCTCTGTGCCGGGACGGGGTCCCGACGGCTACGAAGCCCTAATCAGATTCATACATCAGGGCGTGTACTTGCTGATACGAGTCGACCAGTTGCCGAGCGCTGCGCGGGTTCCCGCGGCACCGGGCGACGCTGCGCAGGTGCCTAGCTTGTTATCGCCGCTCGTCGCACCGAAGAATCGGCCGCCCCAAGTCGCGTAATCGCAGGCGTGCGCGATGTACTCGCTGGCGATCCAGATCGAATCGCCGTCTACCGCCGCCGCGCTGTAGTCGCCCCACCGCGTGCGCGGCGGGTTTCCAACCTGCGACTTGTAGCTCGTGAAGCCGTCGTCTTGCGCGGCGCCCTGTCCGCCGGTCACGACGCTCCATGCGCCGACGCCGGCGTGTGCGTCGATCGGCGCGAATCCGGAGCTTGGGTTCAGCGTGTCGCCGCTCGCGGTAAACGCCAACACACCGCGCCCGCTTGCGGTGACGCCAATAGCCGGGTAGGTGAAGTCGTTTCCGGTGGCGCCGAGATACCCCGCCATCACGACCTTGGCGGCTGACGGATTGACGATGTACCAGGCAATACCTGCGCGCTGCGGTCCGCCGTTAGGATTGAGCGCCGTATCGAGTGCACCCCACAGCTTGCCGTTCGCGTACATGACCTGCTGCATGCGAGTGTCGTTCGAGTCGGGCGTGGAGATAACCTCGTTGTGTGCCGGCTCGCCGCCGAAGAGCAGCCGCCAGCAGCCGGTCTGCCCGTTGAACAGAAGCGTCGTGGTGTCGTTAATGCAGTAACCCTGCGGCGTATCCGTCGTCGCCAGCGTCCCGGAGCCGGGCTGCTTCTGCTTAGGTGGAATCGCGTAGGTTCCGACCGTCAATACGTTGTTGCTGAGACTGAGCGCGGGGGTCGCCGTATCCAGCGACGACGTGTTCGTCAACGACCAGACGACGATCTTATCGGACACGTAGTTTCCACCCGTCCCGGCAACCGGATGCGTCGCCTCGTCGGCGGCGTTCGAGCTCATGAAATACTCGGTGCCACCGGACCCCAGCTGGAACGAGCTCGTGCCCGGCGACTGCGCGGGCCATACGGTGAAGCCCGGCTGCGTGGAGCCCGCATCGCTCGGGACGTTCACCGTGCCGGACGTGTCGAAGTGCACCATCGACACGTTGGTGGCGCCTGCGGCGAGCTGTGCCTTCGAGAAGGCATAGATCTGCGCCCCGCTGAAGCCGTTACAGCACCACGGGTACGCGTTGGTCGTGATGTAGAAACCGTAGGCGTCGGCGCCGATATGCGGGTAATCGCCGAGGTACGGGCCTGGGTTGGTGCCGCCGGTATTCGTTCCGTCGTTCGTGACGTCGGTTCGGTAAATGTTCCACGCACCCGTCGGATTGGACGTCTGGCTAACCGCGAGATCCAGGTGGTTGACCAGCGTGAACGACCCGTTTGGATTCGTTTCCAGCGTGAGGACGACGACGAAGAATCTCTGCGTCGCGGCGTCGTACAGACATGACGGATCGGTCACGAACTGGGCGCGGACGCCGGTAGAGCGGTTGATCGCGGGCGCGTAGCCATAGAACGAGTTCAGGTCGACCGCGTGGTTCACGTCCGTCGGAAAACCGGAGACGATGTTGGTGCTGGTATTGTCGGGAAGCACCGACTGGCCCGACGTGTTGAAGATGTTGAGCACGTCGTTGACCGCCTCGAGGACATAGCCGTTGCCGACGCACAGCGCCTGATCGGGCGGCTCGACGGTGAACTGGTTTCCGCCGCGCGCATAGCGCTGCTGGAACAGATTCAGCCCTTCAAAACCGTTGTTGAACTGCGGATGCGACTTAGCTTTTGCGCCGCTGTTCACTGATACGCCGTTTCCTGATCCGCGCGAGAGACTGCGATTGACGATGGTCCCCGGATACGGGCCGGGGCCGTCCGCCTCGTCGAGCTGCCCTGGGAATTCGGCGTCAGTGACGTCCCCGCCGCCGGACGGTGTGTACACGCCGGTTTGCGGCGACGTTGTTCCGCCGAGAGCAACGGATCGAGCGACACCGCTCGCAGCGTGCGCAGGCAGTGTCGCGAGCGCGCCAGCGAGAAGCGCCAATGGCAGCGCGGCAATCCATACCTTGAATTTCATTCGTCCTCCCTGTGGGGATGTGATGGGTATTCCCTCGCGAAGCCGGAGCGCGGCACACGCAAGGAGTTCGGGACTGGCCGTCTGTTTTTGTCAGACGGTAGCCCACAGCCGGGGAAGTAAAGCACAACTGGGGCCAGAATTGATATGTCACTGAAATTTTGGTGGTTCCGGAGAAAGACCGGGGAAAAGCGCCTTGGAGGCGAGGAAATCGTAAAGAAATGCGACGTTCGGACGAGGTATCGGGACCGTGGTCACTTAGGGTGCTCCGGCCAACCGCCGCCGAGCTGCGTCAGACTTGGGAGCGATGCCGCCCTAGGCCGCCGCGGCGTCGGCGATGACCGAGTTGAGGATTTTCTCGAGCTCGACAGGCTCGAGCGGCTTGACCAGGTGATAGTCGAATCCCGCTTCGCGCACGCGACGGCGATCCTCGTCCTGTCCGTAGCCGGTGAATGCCACCAGGATTAACGACCGGCCATTCGCCGATTTTCGCAACTGCGCGGCGACTTCGTAGCCGTTCATCTTCGGCAGGCCGATGTCGAGCAGCACGACCTTCGGTTGAAACTCGGCGACCGCGGCAATCGTCGACGGTC
>JBDTNP010000423.1:0-5844 GCA_039933695.1 Betaproteobacteria bacterium
GACCTCGAGCCTGCCGAGTGCGCGCGCTGCCGCGACCCGTTGATCCAGCGGATGTTGCGGAGCTGGCGGACTGCGGCCCGTTCCCTGGCGATTTCGTTGCTCCGGGCGCTGATGTCGACATGGACGATTTCGGCGTCGGTCTCGCGCAGCTGTTCGGCAAGATAGATCGTTCCGTCGCCGGTACCCGCGCCCGCAACGAGGACGCGGAATCCGCGGTCAAAACGGCGCCGGCCGCCGAAGCAGTACTGGTTGATCATCGGCAGATCGTCCAGCCAGGTACGGATGATCCGCGTTTTCTCTTCCGCGGCCTCGCGCAGCGGATAGGGAAAGCGCTCGTATTGATCCTTGACGGCAGGCAGGATCGGTTCGGGGACACTCGCCTTCATTTCGCTCCTGGGCCGCCGGCTTTCGGGAGGGCTCGGGTTTGGTCCCGGGCAGCGCCGGGACTAGCCTGAGAGTGTAACGACTGATTCAGCGCAGCGCTCGCCGCGTAGGGGCTGACGCGCCGCCTGCACGCTGTCGCGCCGACCCGTCTTGACCGGGAGCCGCGGGCCGGGCTACGCTCGATCCAACGCTGCCCGTGCCGTCGAACGCTATCGGCGCCGTGGGCAGCGCCAGCACGCCGCCCCCAAGGAGCAAGCAATGAAAGCAATGCAATTCACGCTGACCGCGACCTTGCTGCTGGTCGGCCTCGGTGCGTCCGGCGTGAGCGCGGCGGGCTCGATCAAGGGCTCGGTCGTCTTCGCCGGCCCGGTCCTGGCGCCAAAAAAAGTCGACGTCACGATCGACCAGTACGTGTGCGGCACCGAAAAGGATTCCGGGGACCTGCTGCTGTCTTCGCGCAAGGAGCTGAAGAACGCCGTCGTATGGCTGGAGAATCCGCCGGCGAGCGGCGCCGCGGCGGCGCCTGCCGCCAAGGTCGAGATGGACCAGAACGGATGCGTGTTCATTCCACGGGTGGTCGTCATTCCTGCCGGCGGCACCGTCGATTTTCTCAACAGCGACCGCCTGCTGCACAACATTCACGCGACGCCGAAGCTCAACGTATCGTTCAATCGCACTCAGCCGAAGGACCGGACGATTCCGGTGACTTTTGCCAAGCCGGAGATCGTCCGCATCAACTGCGACCTGCATTCGTGGATGGTCGGCTGGGTGATCGTCGCGGCGCACCCTTATTACGCGATCACCGGCGCGGACGGACAGTTCAGCTTCGACAATCTGCCGCCGGGCAAATACGAGCTCCACATCTGGCACGAACGTTTGGGGACTGCCCAGGCGAGCGCGACCGTCGGCGACCAGCAGCCGGCGCGCGTCACCGTCGAGATGAAAGCGCGCTGACCAGCGTATCCCTACGGCCGGACCTCGATTTTCTTCGACGTCTCCCACGCTGCCGAATGGGTGGGCTCTTCGACCGCGCGCAGTGACCCGCCCTCGTCCAGCGCGATAGTGAAGGTGACGATCGGCGCCGAGTAGACCGGGTGCAGGTAGGTGCGCGCGATCTCCACCGAATCCTTGTACAGCGCGACATAGCGGACGAAGTGCTCCTGCAGCGACGGATGCTGGCTGCCTTGGCCGACACTGACCGTCACGTTGAACCACTCCCCCCGCTTGACCGAATCGGGAGCGACGATCTTCGGCGAGTGCTTGGCGTCGAAGCCGGTGTGGACTTGCCGGAACTCGGGCGTGAATTGCTGGGCCTGATCCTCTGCGGCGAAAACGAGCCCGGCGGCGCCGAAAAGGGAAAGCAGCAGCGCAACCGACGCGGCGCGCGGCGAGACTCCAGTGGCATTGCTCATCGGATAACCTCCAGTGCGTTGATCAAACTTCCGGCAAGTACTGCCGGACAAGCGCAAGCAACTCGCGCGGGCTGTACGGCTTGGCAAGATAACTGTCGGCTCCGGCCGCGGCCGCCTTTTCGCGGTCGCCGCTGAGCGCGAACGACGTGATCACGATAATCGGTATGTGACCGGTGCGCGGATCTGCCTTCAGCACGCGAGTGGCTTCGAGCCCGGACATCTTCGGCAGCTGAACGTCCATCAGGATCAGCTGCGGTATTTCCTGCTGGGCCATCGCGACGCCGCTTTCTCCGTCGTTCGCCTCGACCAACCGGTAGGAAGTGCGCCCCAGCAGCTGGCGGACGATCTTCCGGTTGTATTCGTTGTCCTCGATGTACAGAATTGTGCGCTCGCTCATGCTTCTCCACCCTTGGTTCGCAACGGAACCGCAAAAAAGAAACTGCAGCCCTTCCCCACTTCGCTTTCGACCCAGATGCGCCCGCCATGCATCTCGACGAATCTCTTGGTGATGCTCAAGCCCAGGCCGGTGCCGCCGTACTCGCGAGTGACCGCGGCGTCGACCTGGCGGAACTCGGTGAACACGTTGTCCAGCTCGTCCTGCGGAATGCCGATGCCGGTGTCGTTGATGCGAAAGACCAGATCGTCGCCGACCAGCTCGACGCCTATCTCGACTCGACCCTCGCGGGTGAATTTGATCGCATTGCCAGCGAGGTTCATCAGGCACTGCGTCAGGCGCCCGTTGTCGCCGTAGGCGACCGGAATATCGTCCGGCACGCTGATGGCGAACTCGAGGCCCTTTTCCGCGGCTAGCGAGCGGAGCGAGACATGAACGATGTCGACGATTTCGCGGACCGAGTAGTCGCCCAGCGCGAGCTCCATGCGCCCTGCCTCGATCTTGGACAGGTCGAGCACGTCGTTGATCAGGCGCAGCAGATGCCGGCCGTTCAGCTGAATGTCGGTCAGCGGTTCCTTCAACTGGGGTGGGACCTCGCCGTAGAGGCCGTCGATCAGCATCTCGGTGAAACCCAGTATCGCGTTCATCGGCGTGCGAAGCTCGTGGCTCATGTTGGCCAGGAACTCCGATTTCGCCTTGCTCGTCTGCGCAAGCTCCTGGTTCAGGCGGCCTAGCTCCGCTGCCGCACGCCGCTGCTCGGCGTCGAAACGCTGCAGCTCGCCGCTCATGTGGTTCATGCGTTCGGCGAGCATGCCGAACTCGTCCCGGTTGGGCACATTGATGCGCGCACCGAAATCGCCGGCTGCAACCTTGTCGAGAAAGCCTTGCGCCTCGCGTACCGGCAAGATGAATGACCACGAGATGACGAACCCGCAAAAAAGCGCGAAGACGACGGCGGTCAGCGCGAACGTGGTTGTCAGGATCAGCGAGCGCTTGTTGGCGGCAGCAACGCTGTCGCGCAGCCTGGCCATCCGGTTCTGCTGCGCCGACACCAGCGCTCCGACCCGCGCCGTGATCTCGGTGTCCAGCCGCTCCTGGCGGTGCAGCAGCGCACCGGTAACGGTGCCCAGCTTGCCGTCGCGAATCGCGTTGGCCATGTCGGCAACGACCGCCATCGCCTCGTCCTGCGAGTTCCTTATCTGCTCGACGAGCGCTCGGTCGGCCGTGCCCGCCGCCTCGAGTTTCCCGAGCCGGTCGTTGAAGCGATTGTTCTCGCGCAGGATCCTGGCGATCGCCGCCTCGTCCTGCGACAGCAGCGCCAGGTCGGTATAGTGCATCTGCCTGGCCAGCGCGTGCTCGCTCTGCTGGGCGAGGCTGACCAGCTCGTGGGCCTCGTCGAGCTGCCGGCTTTGCTGAGTCGCGCTGACCAGCGTCTGCAGGCTCACCAGCGCCATTCCGATGAACAGCGCTGTGACGATCAGAAACGCGGTGAGCAGCTTGGTGTGGACGGACGCGCGCAGTCCCGCGACCCACCGCACCAGCAGGCGCAGCGGCGTTCGTCTTTGCACCAGCTCGGCGAGCTCTTCTATCGCGGCTTCGGGACGCGCCGCCGATGACGGATTGTCGAGTGAGGATTGCACGTTTTGCAAATGTCGATTCGTCCCGCTTTGGTCCGGAGTTCTCCCGATTTTTCCTTGTGCATCGCCGGCCGAGGCCGTATATTTCGCGAACCTCTGGGAATATCGCTGGTGAGAGCCACCCCCTGCATCCTCATCGTCGACGACAACCCGACCAACGTCAAGGTCCTTCAGACCCGGCTGGTCGCCGAGGGCTACGAGGTTATCACCGCGGCCGACGGTGAAGAGGGGCTCGCCGTCGCACGGCGGGACAAGCCCGATCTGATCCTGCTCGACGTCATGATGCCCAAGCTCGACGGCTTCGAGGTCTGCCGCCGGCTGCGCGGCGATGCTTCGTTTCCGTTCACGCCGATCATCATGGTAACAGCGATGGCGGACTCGAAGGACATCATCGCCGGACTCGAAGCCGGCGGCGACGAATATCTGACCAAGCCTGTCGACCATGCGTCGCTCGCCGCGCGCGTGCGCTCGATGCTTCGAATCAAGCGACTGCACGACACAGCCGAGGAGCTCGCCGACGAAGTCAAGCAGTGGAACGCCAAGCTGGAGGAGCGCGTCGCGGCGCAGGTGAGCGAGCTCGAGCGAGTCGGCCGCCTGCGCCGCTTCTTTTCGCCCCACCTGGCCGAGCTCATCGTCGCCGGCGGCGCCGACGATCCGCTCAAGAGCCACCGCCGCGAAATCACCGTCGTATTCCTCGACCTGCGCGGCTTCACGGCGTTCGCGGAGGTCGCCGAGCCCGAGGAAGTCATGGGTGTGCTGCGCGAGTATCACCAGGTCGCCGGCAGGATGGTCGTCGAGTACGAAGGCACGCTCGAGCACTTCACCGGCGACGGCATCACGATCCTGTTCAACGATCCGGTGCCGATCCCGAATCCCGCCGAGCGCGCGGTTCGGATGGCGCTGGCCGTGCGCGAGCGCATCGGCCGCATGGCGCTGGACTGGGCGAAGCGCGGCTATGACTTGAGCCTCGGCATCGGCATCGCCCAGGGCTTCGCGACGATCGGCGCGATCGGCTTCGAGGGGCGCTGGGACTATAGCGCGATCGGCACCGTCACCAATCTGGCCTCGCGGCTTTGCGGCGAGGCTCCCGGCGACCAGATCCTGATCTCGCAGAAGGTGTATGCAGGAGTGGAAACGCTGATCGAGGTCGAGGCGCAGGAAGCGCTGACGTTGAAGGGGTTCCGTCGTCCGGTCATCGCGTACCGCGTGCGCGGATTGAAAACCTAGCCCGGCCGCGGCGTCGAATCCGCACGGTCGGATGCGCCCTGGCGCTACTCCTCGAGTTGCTGAATCGTCCGGTTCGCCTGCCGCAGGCGACGGCTCAGCTCGCGGCTCAGATTGGCCAGAAGCTTGATGGCGACTGCGGGCGACTCGCGCGACAGCAAGCGGAAGCTTTCGTCGCTAAACGCGTAGCACACCAGCCGGTCGTCGGCGATGACCGACGCCGACCGCGGACCCGGGTCCAGAATCGCCAGTTCGCCGAAGATCGTGCCGGGCGCGAATGTCGCCAGGCGAATGTCGGCCCCGCTCGTCTGGCGAAGGTACGCGCTGGCCGTTCCGCTGGTGATGATGAAAAGCTCCTTGGCCTGCTCGCCTTCGCCGAACACCGTCTCGCCTTTTTTGCTCTCGGTGCGCCGCAGGTGCCGCTTGGTCGCCGTCACCTCGTCCGAAGTCAGCCCGCTGAAGACACCTGCGCGCTCGAGCGGCGCCTCGGTATCGGACGCGCCCGCGCCGGCCCCGGTCTGCAGCAGCCGCTCCTCGGCCCATTCGAGCGCGCGATCGACGTGTCCGAACACCTTGTCCGGGGTCACTGCATCCAGAACGCCCGAATCGGCCAGGATCGCCGCCGGCTCCGAGGGCTGCATCACGCAGAGCGCGAGGCTCGCCCCCTGTGCGGTCAGGTCGGCGTCGATCTGGCGCAGTATTTCGGCGCCGGCGCTGTCGATCTCGGTGATGCGCCGCAGGTCGAGAATCACCTGTTGCGTCGGCTGCTGCAGCTGCACCGCGATCTCGCGGG
>JBDTNP010000424.1:0-4711 GCA_039933695.1 Betaproteobacteria bacterium
GTAAATTGTACCGGAAATCGTTGCGCCGTCGAACGACGCCCAGTACTTGTCGACACGTGCGCGAAAGCGTAACTTCGGCAGTCCGATCGCGACTACCCGTCGAAGGAGAACGTCATGGCGCAGGCTGCGAAAAAGCCTGCGCGTCGCGTGAGCTTGTTGCTCGCGACGCGCAAGGGCCTGTGGCAATTGCACGGCGACGCCGCGCGCCGAAGCTGGCGCGTCGCCGGGCCGCAGTTCCTTGGCCATATCGTGCACCACTGTATCGCCGACCCTCGCGACGGCAAGACGATGCTCGCGGCGGCGCGCACCGGCCATCTCGGGCCGACAATTTTTCGCTCGGCTGACCGCGGCCGCAGCTGGCACGAAGCCAAGCAGCCCCCCGCATTCGGCGAAGGCAGCAGTCGGACCGTCGACCACACGTTCTGGCTGACGCCCGGACATGCGAGCGAGCTGGGCGTGTGGTACGCGGGTACCTCGCCGCAAGGCCTGTTCCGCTCCGAAGACGGCGGCGCGACCTGGCGGGGCGTCGCCGGATTCAACGAACACCCGCAGCGCAAGGCCTGGTGCGGCGGCGACCAGGACGGCACGCCGGACGGCGCGAAACTGCATTCGATCCTGATCGATCCGCGCGATCCGAAGCATATGTACATCGGCATGTCGGGCGGCGGCGTGTTCGAATCGACCGACGCCGGCGCCGACTGGCGGCCGCTGAACCGCGGCGTCAAGGCCGATTTTCTGCCGCAGCCCGATCCCGAATACGGCCACGATCCGCACTGCGTGCGCCTGCATCCGCTGCTGCCCGACCGCCTGTACCAACAGAATCACTGCGGCATTTATCGCCTCGATCGACCTGCCGAGCGCTGGGAGGATATCGGCGTCGGCATGCCGAAGAGTGTGGGCCCGATCGGGTTCCCGATGGTCGTCCATCCGCGCGAGCCCGATACGATCTGGGTGTTTCCGATGGACGGCACCAGCGTGTGGCCGCGGGTTTCGCCGGGCGGGAAGCCGGCCGTTTATCGTTCGGTCAACGGCGGAAAGACCTGGCAGCGGCAGGCGACCGGATTGCCGAAGTCGCAGGGATGGTTGACCGTCAAGCGCCAGGCGATGACTGCCGACGCCGGCGCCCCGGCCGGCATCTATTTCGGCACGACCAGCGGAGCGGTCTGGGGCAGTCGTGACGAAGGCCGCACCTGGAAATGTCTGGCGGCGCATCTGCCCGAGATCTATGCGGTCGAGACGATGTAGTCGCGGCGAGGCCGTGCTGCGCGCGACCACAGTATCCGGATGACGCCGGTGCGCGTCCTCGTTCCGAATCCGCTGCGCTCATATACGCATGACGCGGCGACCGTCAGCGCCGATGGCGGCACGCTGGCCGATGTCGTCGGCGACCTCGACCGGCGCTATCCGGGCATTCGCTTTCGCATCATCGACGAGCACGGGCGCATTCGCCAGCACATCAAGTTTTTTGTCAACGGCCTGCAGGCGCGCGACCTCTCGCCGCGCCTTGATGGCGACGACGAAGTGATGATCGTCTGCGCGCTGTCGGGCGGCTGAAGCGCGGTGCCGGGCGCCCTGCGTATTAGCGGCGGCTTTCGTTGACGCCGCGCCGCACAAAACTCTATAATCCAAAGGTTTGCTTCGCTCCGTGGCCACGCCGGATTCGGCACGCTCCCCACCGGGTTTTCCTGTCGGCCGCATCGCGGGCTGGCAGCTTTTAGCGACGGTCGCGATCGCCGCGATCGCGGGATGGTGGGCAGGACTGCACGGGGCGTTGTCGGCGTTGCTGGGCGGACTGGTAAACATCACCGCAGGCGTCGTCTATGCAGTGATTGTCGGCCTTCGCAAGGCGCCGACGGCAGGGGATACGGTGCGGACGATGATTCGCGCCGAAGCAGCCAAGATTACGTTGATCGTGCTCCAGCTCTGGCTGGTGCTGACGACCTACCGGGACGTCGTTCCCGCGGCCTTGTTGGCCGCGTTCGTCGTCACCGTGTTGGTATGGACAGCGGCGATCGTGATTCGCGACTGATGGAACCGCAGGGATGGCGATGGCCGCAGCAACGGAACAGGTCGGTGGAAAACTCGCCGAACAGCACGACGCATCGACCTACATTCAGCACCACCTGACGTTCTTCGCCAGGCCGGTCGGCGACTCCGCCGGCGGCTTCTGGACGATCCACTACGACACGGTCATCACCTCGCTTGTCCTCGGCGTGCTCGTGCTCGGGTTCATCTGGCTGGTCACTCGCAGGGCGACCGCGGGGGTTCCGTCGAAGAGGCAGGCCTTCGTCGAGCTGACCGTCGGCTTCGTCAACGACCAGGTCAGGAGCATGTTCCATCACGACTACAGGATCGTCGCGCCGATCGCGCTGACGGTCGGGCTGTGGGTGCTGTTCATGAACCTGATGGACCTGCTCCCGGCCGACATCATGGCGTGGATCTATGCCAATGTATTTCATCTGCATGTATGGCGCAGCGTGCCGACCGCCGACGTAAACACGACGTTCGCCCTTTCGCTCTCGGTGCTCGGCCTGATGATCTTCTACAACATCAAGAACAAGGGCCTGGGCGGCTGGGTGCACGAGCTCTATGCGGTGCCGTTCGGCGTGCGGCCCCTGTGGGCGGCGCCGCTGCTGATTGCATTCAATCTGCTGTTCAATGTGATCGAATACGTTTCCAAGCCCTTATCGCATTCGCTGCGACTGTTCGGCAACATGTACGCCGGCGAAATAATGTTCCTGCTGATCGGTCTTCTGGCCTCGAGCGGATACCTCGGCTTGGTCGGCGGGGGCATCGCGCAAGTCCTGTGGGTGGGCTTCGACGGCTTCATCGCGATACTGCAGGCCTACATATTCATGATGCTGACCGTCGCCTATATCGCGATGGCGCACGAGCATCACTAGATCCAATTCGTCACAGCCAACGCGTCCTCCCATCCCCGTTCAGAAAGGAAAAGCAAAATGGACAAGCTGCAACTGATCGCCCAGATTCAGGCCTCCACCGGAATCGGCATCGGGCTGATGATCGGCCTCGGCGCCCTCGGTGCGTGCGTCGGCATCGGCATCATGTGCTCGCGCTTTCTCGAGGGCGCGGCCCGCCAGCCGGAAATGATCCCGGCGCTGCAGGCGAAGGTGTTCCTGCTTCTCGGCCTGATCGACGCGTCGTTCATCATCGGACTGGGCATCGCGATGCTGTTCGCGTACGCCAATCCGCTGATACCCGCCGGGCTCAAGTAGGTAGGTCCGTTCGCGGGGCTAGGGACATGAATATCAACCTGACGCTGCTGATGCAGGCCGCGATCTTCGGCCTCCTGATCTGGGCTTGCGCGAAGTACATCTGGCCGGTGCTGATGCGCGCCATCGAAACGCGCCAGACGCAGATTGCCGACGGTCTTGCCGCGGGCGAGGAGGGCCGGCACGCGCTGGCCAACGCCGAAAAGAAGATCGCCGAGATGATGACCGAAGCCAAGACCCGCGCGCAGGAGATCGTCGCGCAGGGCGAGAAGCTGAAGACCGAGACGATCGAGCAGTCGAAGTCGCTGGCCAAGACCGAAGGCGACCGGCTGGTCGCTGCGGCCAAGGCCGAGATCGAGCAGGAGGTCTATCGCGCCAGGGAAGCGCTGCGCGGGCAGGTGGCGCAGCTTGCCGTTGCCGGCGCCGAGCAGATACTCAAGCGCGAAGTCGACGCCAGCGCGCACGCCGATCTTTTGGCGGCGATCGAAAAACAGCTGTAGGCGATCCCATGGCCGAACCGATCACCGTCGCGCGACCCTACGCCGAGGCCGCGTACGTGCTGGCGCGCGAGGGCAACGCGTTGCCGGTGTGGGTTGAGATGCTGCGCGTGGCGACTGCGGTCGGCTCCGATCCCCAAGTGCGCGCCGCACTCGACAACCCGAAACTGGCTGCGGCCGAGAAAGAGGCGCTATTCCTGTCGATCTGCGGCGATAAGCTCGACCCCGGCGGGCGGAACTTCATTCGCGTCTTGATCGAAGCGGATCGCATCGGCCTGCTGCCGGAGATCCGCACACTGTTCGAAGCGTTGAAGGACGACGCTGACGGCGTGGCGCGGGCGCAGATCATCAGCGCATTCCCGATCGACGACGCGCAGGTCGCGGCGCTGCGCAAGGGACTGGAGCGCCGCTTCGGCAAGAAGATCGAGGCAACGGTCAGAGTCGACCGCGCGCTGATCGGCGGGGCGAAGATTATCGTCGGCGACACGGTGATCGACGCTTCGGTGCAAAGCGAATTGCAGACCATGGCGAATGAGTTGCGGGTCTAATTTCGAAACTGACGCGACGCCGCCCGCGATGCGGAATGCGGCCGAGAGCGAGGAAAAAGCATGCAGTTGAATCCATCCGAAATCAGCGAGCTGATCAAGGACAAGATCAAGAATCTGGACACCGGCGCCGAGGTTCGCACGCAGGGGACGGTGATCTCTCTATCCGACGGCATCAGTCGCATTCACGGGTTGAGCAATGCGATGCAGGGCGAGATGCTCGAGTTTCCCGGCAACACGTTCGGCCTGGCGCTGAACCTCGAGCGCGACTCGGTCGGCGCGGTGATCCTGGGCGAGTACGAGCACATCTCCGAGGGCGACACGGTCAAGTGCACCGGCCGCATCCTCGAGGTGCCGATCGGCCCCGAGCTGAAGGGCCGGGTCGTCAACGCGCTCGGCGCGCCGATCGACGGCAAGGGCCCGATCAACGCCAAGA
>JBDTNP010000425.1:0-2769 GCA_039933695.1 Betaproteobacteria bacterium
CGGCATGCGTCTGCAAACCGATCCCGCCGTGATCTACGGCATCGGCGAGCGTTTCGACGGCAACCTGAAGAAGAGCGATCTCGAAAACGATCACGCGTTCAACACCTACGTCCGCAGCGGTCTGCCGCCGACCCCGATCTCGTTGCCGGGTCAGGCGTCGCTCGATGCGGTTCTGCATCCGGCGGTGGTGCCCTATTTGTACTTCGTCGCGCGCGGCGACGGCTCGAGCGAGTTCTCGAGCAATATCGCCGATCACAATCGCGCCGTGGCAAAATATCAACGCGGCGGGCGCTAGCGCGCGCTTCCGCGCTGCCTCGCTCCTTCGTCGCGTCGACCCCCTTCCATTGCCGACTGATTCATCCCGTGGCCGCCTGATCACCGTCGAAGGCATCGACGGCGCCGGCAAGAGCACGCACCTGCCCTGGCTCAAGCAGTCGCTCGAGAGCCAGGGACGCCGCACCTGGCTGACCCGCGAGCCGGGCGGCACACCGCTGGGCGAACGATTGCGCGACCTGTTGCTGCACCAGCCGATGGGAGAGCTGACCGAGACGATGCTGATGTTTGCCGCGCGGCGCGAGCACTGCGAGCGCGAGATCTGGCCTCGGCTCGACCAGGGAATCTGGGTCGTCTGCGACCGCTTCAGCGATGCTACCTATGCCTATCAGGGCGGCGGGCACGGCGTTTCGGTGAAATGCATCGCTGCCCTCGAGCGGCTCAGCATCGGTGACTTCCGTCCGGATCTGACACTGCTGTTCGACGTGCCGGTCGAGGTCGGACGCGAGCGGCTCGCCGACGGACGGCCGTTGGACAAATTCGAGCGGCAGCAGCCCGGATTCTTCGAGCGCGTCCGCAGGACGTATCTGACCCGCGCCGCGGCCGAGCCATCGCGCTTCCGCGTCATCGACAGCACGCGGCCGCAGGCGGATGTCCGTGCCGATCTGGCCGCGCTCATCGCCGCCCTATGAGCGAATCGACGCCGCCGCAATCGGCCGCGGCGCAAGCGTTGCTGCCGTGGCACCGCGATCTCGCCACCGCGACGCTGCGCCAGCGGTCGCGGTGGCCGCAAGCCTTGCTGATCGCCGGCAGGCGCGGCCTGGGCAAGCGCGCACTGGCCCTGCACTTTGCGCGCGCGCTGCTGTGCGAAGCCCCGCGCGCCGACGGCGACGCGTGCGGCATTTGTCCCAGCTGTGTCTACGCGGCTGCCGGCGCGCATCCGGATTTGCGGTTGATCGAGCCGCTGCTTGCCGATGAGGAGGGGAACGTCACCGTCGTCGATGCCATTACCGTCGATCGCATTCGCGAGCTCACTGCATTCACCCAATTGTCGACCCATCGTCATCGCGCCAAGGTCGCGGTGATCGAACCGGCCGAAGCGATGAACGCCGCCGCCGCCAACGCCTTGCTCAAAACGCTCGAGGAGCCTCCGGCGGACACCTATTTGATGCTGGTCAGCCATCAGAGCGCGCGCCTGCCGGCAACGATCATCAGCCGCTGCCAGCGCCTGCCGGTGCCTGAACCGGACTTCGCATCGGCAGGGGCGTGGCTCAAGGCGCAAGGCATCGCCGATGCAGATCGAGTGCTGGCGCAGGCCGGCGGCGCGCCTTTGCTGGCGCTCGAACTCGCAGATCCAATGTTGCAGCGCGAGTGCGCCAGCCTGCTGGCCGAGCTCGCGAGGCCGGAGCGCCTGTCGCCGGTCGCGATCGGCGCCCGCCTGGACGCGGCGACGAAGGACGAGCGCAAGCCGCTGCTTGCCGCGGCGGTGTACTGGCTGCTGACCTGGACCGCCGATCTTGCATCAGTGGTCAGCGGCGGATCGCCGCGCTTTCACCCGCAGGCTCGCGAAGCTCTGGCGGCGCTGGCGCCGCGTGTGGCGCGCGTTCCGCTGTTCCGCTATTATCAGTCGCTGTTGCGGCAACGAGCATTGCTTACGCATCCGTTGCAGCCGCGGCTGGTCGCGGAGGCGCTGCTGATCGATTACCGCGACCTCTTCGTGCGCAGCCGGTCCGGGTGACTGCTGCGACGGCGCAGCCAAAATTCATCGTCACGGCGCGGTCGTGGCGCGATCAACAATCAACCTGAACTTGGAACCCATGGCGGCGGACCGCTCTCCCAACACGGCGACACGGGCAATGCTCAACCGGCCCGGCGTGCTTTCGCTCAACATCCGCGAAAAGGCGGCGCTTTACGCCGCATACATGCCCTTTCTCAAGGGTGGCGGCATATTCATTCCGACCAATCGGGCCTATCAGCTCGGCGAGGAAGTCTTCATGCTGCTGTCGCTTATGGACGATCCGCAGCGCATCGCGGTCCAGGGCAGGGTGGTCTGGATCACGCCCGAAGGCGTGCAGGGCAACCGGACGCAAGGCATCGGCGTGCAGTTCACGCCAGACGAGACCGGCGCGTCGGCGCGCGCGACGATCGAAAGGCTGCTCGGCGAGACGCTGGCCTCGAATCGACCGACGCATACGATGTAGTTGTGTTCGTCGATTCGCACTGCCACATCAATTTTCCGGAGCTGGCGGCGGACCTGCCGGCGGTATTCGAAGCGATGGCAGGCAATCGCGTCACCCACGCGATGTGCATCGGCGTCAACCTGCCCGACCTTCCGCAGGTGCTCGCGCTGGCCGACGAGCATGCCAATGTCTATGCGAGCGTCGGCGTGCACCCCGACTACGAGGATACGCCCGAGCCTTCCGTCGAGCAGCTGATCGCGCTCGCGGAGCGGCCGAAGGTCGCCGCAATCGGCGAAACCGGCCTCGACTATTACCG
>JBDTNP010000426.1:0-5296 GCA_039933695.1 Betaproteobacteria bacterium
GATCGGCATCGTCAAGAAGAACGCGATCATGATGATCGACTTCGCGCTCGACGCTGAGCGCCACCGCGGCCTGAACTCGCGCGACGCGATCTTCGAGGCCTGCCTGCTGCGCTTCCGTCCGATCATGATGACGACGATGGCAGCGCTGCTCGCCGCGATACCGCTCGCGCTGGGCAACGGCGACGGCGCGGAGCTGCGGCGGCCGCTCGGCATCTCGATCGTCGGCGGACTGATCGTCAGCCAGATGCTGACCTTGTACACGACGCCGGTCGTCTATCTCTATCTGGACCGTTTCAGCATCTGGACCCGCCGGCTGCTGCAGCGCCGTTTTCCGAGGGCAAGCCCGGCCGCGGCTGCCGGCGATTGATCGGGACGATGCGAACGATGCGCACCTCTCCTGAACCCCGCGCGAGCCTCATCGCAGCGATGATCGCCGGCGCCGCGACGCTGCTCGGCGCTTGCACGCTCGGACCGAACTACGCGCGGCCCGGCGTCGAGGCGCCAGCGGCGTACAAGGAAACGCAGGGCTGGAAGCCGGCGCAGCCGCGCGAGACCGAACCGCGAGGTCCGTGGTGGAAGGTGTTCAACGATCCGCAACTCGATGCACTGCTCGACCAGGTCGAGGTCAGCAACCAGACGATCAAGGCGGCCGAAGCGCGCGTGCGTGAGGCGCGCGCGCTGACGCAACAAGCGCAGGCGGCCTTCTTCCCCATCGTGACCGCGAATGCCAGCGCGACCCGCAGCGGAGGGCGCGGCGGCACCGCCTCCAGCGTCGACAACGCTGGCAGTCAGGGCGGTGGGCCGCGCAACAACTTCAATGTCGCGCTCGACATCAACTGGGAGCTCGATCTGTGGGGCCGGGTCCGCAGGACCGTTGAGGCCGGCGAAGCGACGGCGCAGGCGAGCGTCGCCGACCTGGAAGCGGCCAAGCTGTCCGCGCAGGCGCAGCTTGCCGAAGACTATTTCCTGCTGCGCGCGCAGGACGCGCAGATCCGCCTGCTCAACGACACCGTCGACGCCTACCAGAAATCGTTGAAGCTTACGCAGAATCAGTATGCAGTCGGTGTCGCCGCGCGCGCCGACGTCGCGCAGGCCGAGACCCAGGTCAAGTCGACGCAGGCCCAGGCGCTCGATGCCGGCGTGCAGCGGGCGCAGCTCGAACATGCGATCGCGGTGCTGCTCGGCAAGCCGCCGGCGGATTTCTCGATCGCCCCCGAGGTCGTCGCCACCTCTTTTCCTCCGATTCCGCCGGGCCTGCCGTCCGAGTTGTTGGAGCGCCGGCCGGATATCGCGGCGGCGGAGCGGCGCGCCGCAGCGGCCAATGCGCAGGTCGGCGTCGCCGAAGCCGCGCTCTTCCCGTCGCTGACCTTGTCGGCAACCGGCGGGTTCCAGAGCTCGGTGCTTTCGCAACTGTTTTCACTGCCCAGCCGCTACTGGTCGCTCGGTCCGGCGCTGGCGCAGACGATATTCGACGCGGGCCTGCGCCGCGCACAGACGACGCAGGCGATAGCGACCTACGACGAGAACGTCGCCAACTACCGGCAGACGGTCCTCGCCGGGTTTCAGGAAGTCGAGGACAATCTGGCGGCGTTGCGCATCCTCGAACAGGAGGCTCTCGTCCAGGACGAGGCGGTCAAGTCGGCGCGCGAATCGCTGACGATCACCCTCAACCAGTATCGCGCCGGCACGGCGAATTATCTCGCGGTCGTCGTTGCGCAGGCGACCGCGCTGTCGAACGAGCGCGCGGCGCTGGCGATCCTCGCTCGCCGGCAGACGGCGAGCGTCACGCTGATCAAGGCGATCGGCGGAGGCTGGGACGCGGCACCATTGCCGTCGAAATAACTGCGCGGCGGGCTATGGCCCCGACGCATTCGCCTCGGCGGCAAACTGCTCCAGCAGCGCGCCGGCGAGGCTCGACTCGCGCTTGTAGAATCCCTCGGTGTGGAAGGTTTCTTCAAGCGCGAACAATTCGTAGTCGAGGTGATGGCAGAGCTCGTGGATAAGCGTGCGCAGGAACGTCTTGAAGGCCACGACCTGCTTCTTCTGCGCAGTGCGCATCCACACGGTGATGCGCGCGGTCTCGCCCTCGTCCTCGGGCTCGTACAGCCCATGCAGCTCGCCGTAGCCGTCGGCCGGGCGGCGCGCGAGCACGCGGACGCGGACCGGCGGCACGTGATAGCCGCGCGCCAGCGCACTGATCAGCGCCTGGCAGGCGGCTTGGACCGCGCTGCGCTGATCGGCGCGCAGACCTGCTGCGATCCGCGCCACTACACCCCCGAGCTCGAGGCCCGACGGCAAACCCAGGGATTCGATCGCATCGCTGCGCAGATAGATGCGCTGTCGGGCGCGGGAAAGACGGTCGAAATAGGCAAAACGCATCGTTCTTTAGTCTACCTCCACGATCGCGTGTCGCAAGCGCTGCAAATTTCGGCTGCGACTCGGCGATGAGGGCCGAGCGGCCGGAGCGGCGCATCGTGCCGGCGACGCTCGCCTTCGATGCATCGGGCAATCCATTCTCGCCGCAGTTCTCCGACGTCTACCACAGCGCCGGCTCGGCAGCAGGACAGGCGCGCCACGTGTTCCTTCACGGCAACAATCTGCCGGCGCGCTGGGCGGGAGCGCGCGTGTTCACGATCGTCGAGACCGGGTTCGGCATCGGCCTCAATTTTCTGGCGACCTGGCAGGCCTGGCGCGACGATCCGAAACGCTGCGCGCGGCTGCATTTCGTGTCGATCGAGCGCTGGCCGTTTGCCCGAGCCGATCTTGCGACCTTGCACTCGCGTCATTCGGAATGGGCTGCGCTGTCGTCACAGCTGCATGCCGCGTGGCCTCCGCTGCTGCCCGGCATGCACCGGTTGCACTTCGACGATGACCAGGTCACGCTGACGCTCGTCCTCGACGAGGCGATCGAGGCGGCGCGCGCCTTGAGCCTCGCCGCCGATGCCTTCTATCTCGACGGATTCGCGCCGGACCGCAATCCTGCGATGTGGTCGGCGCCGTTGTTGAAGGCGCTGGCGCGGCTTGCCGCGCCCGGCGCAACGGTCGCGACCTACAGTGCGGCGGGCGCGGTGCGCGATGGCCTGATCGCCGCCGGATTTGCCGTCGAAAAGCGCGCCGGCTTCGGACGCAAGCGCGACATGCTTGCCGGGCGCTACGCGCCGCGCTGGCCGGTGCAGCGGCGGCGAGTTCCGCCATCGTGGCCGGAGCGACATGCGATCGTCGTCGGCGCCGGACTGTCCGGCGCCGCGCTCGCGTCGCGCCTTGCGGTGCGCGGCTGGCGCATCGATCTCGTCGAATGCGGGACCGCGCCTGCCGGCGCGGCGTCTGCGTTGCGCGCCGGCGTATTCCAGCCGCACGTTTCGCGCGACGACAATCTGCTTTCGCGCTTCACCCGCGCCGGGTTCCTCTATGCGCTGCGGGCATGGGCCGGAGCACTCGACGCCGGCGCCGCGCCGCCGTGGCAGCGATGCGGCGTGCTGCAGCTGGCCGACGGCGATGCGAACGAGGCGCGGGTCGCCGACACCGCCGTTGCTCTCGCGCATCCGGTTGAATATGCATTGCATGCGACCCGCGACGACGCTTCCGCGCTCGCCGGCCGACCCACCGCGATCGGCGGCTGGTGGTTTCCCATGGCGGGATTCGTGTGTCCGGCGGCGATCGTCGAGGCGCAGCTCGGCCACGCTGCGCGCCATGCCGGCGCCGGACCGGCGCCGGTCATTCACCTCGATCGCCATGTTGCAGGGCTGCAGCGCGACGGCGATCGCTGGTCGGCGCGCGATGCCGCCGGCGCACCGATCGCCGCCGCACCGGTCGTCGTTCTGGCCAATGCCTGCGACGCCGCCCGGCTGGTCGATCTGGGCGGCGACCCGCTGCGACGAATACGCGGCCAGCAAAGTTATCTGCGCGCGCCGCCGTTCGCGGCGCCGCGCGTGGTCGTCGGCGGCGATGGCTATGTGTTGCCCGCGGTCGATGGCGTCGCCGTCACGGGCGCGACTTACGATCTCGACTGCGACGATCCGTGCCCGAACGCAGCGAGCCACGCCGTCAACCTCGCCCGCGCCGAACACATGCTGCCCGGCAGTGCCGCCGGCGTCGACGCGGCAACGCTGGACGGCGGCGTCGGTTTCCGCTGCGTCGCGCCCGACCGCCTGCCGATGGTCGGCGCGATTGTCGACCTCGGGCGCGCCCGCGCCGATCATGGCGCGCTCGCCGGCGCGCATCTTGCAGATCTGCCGCGCATTCGCGGCCTGTACGGCACGTTCGCCTTTGCGTCGCGCGGCCTGTCGTGGTCGGCGCTGGCGGCCGAGGCGCTGGCGACCGAGCTCGACGCCGAGCCTGCGCCGCTTTCGCACGCGCTGCTCGATGCGATCGATCCGGGCCGCTTCATCGTCAAGGCGCTGCGGCGTGGCGCGCTTTAGCGCGGGGCCTCGAAGCGATACAATATGCGTGCAGGATCCGACGCATCATGCCCGCCTCGATAGCCGCTCTGCTCAAGCCGAATACGCGCGACATCGGCGGCCTCCTGGTGCAGCGATTGCTGCCGGCCTTTCCGACGCAGATGGTCGGACCGTTCATTTTTTTCGATCATTTCGGACCGGTGCAATTCCGGCCGGGACGAGGCATCGATGTGCGGCCGCACCCGCACATCGGCCTCGCCACCGTCACCTACCTTTTCGAAGGCGGACAGGTCCATCGCGACAGCCTGGGCAACGTGCAGGCGATCGTTCCGGGCGATGTCAACTGGATGACCGCTGGGCGCGGCATCGTGCACTCGGAGCGCACGGGCCCTGAGGACCGCGCCGCGGGCCACCGGCTGCACGGACTGCAAACCTGGGTTGCGCTGCCGAAATCGCACGAGCAGGCCGAGCCGTCGTTCAGTCATCATCCGAAGGCCTCGCTTCCGGAGATCGAACAGCCGGGCGTGAAGATGCGACTGCTTGCCGGCACGGCATTCGGCCGGCGCGCGCCGACACCGACGTTTTCCCCGATGATCTATCTGGCGATCGACCTTGCGGCAGGCGCCGCCGTCGACATGCCGCCCGAGCAAGAGGAACGCGGCGTGTACGTGATCGATGGCGACGTCGAGGTCGGCGGTGCGCCGGCGCCGGTCGGACACCTTGCCGTGCTTGCGCCCGAGCAGGCTGCGCGCATCGAAGCAAAGTCGGCGTCGCGGCTGGTCGTCCTCGGCGGAGCGAAGATCGACGGCTCGCGGCTGATCTGGTGGAACTTCGTCGCCAGCTCCAAAGAGCTGATCGACAGCGCCAGCGCGCGCTGGCGCGAGCAGGACTATCCGCCG
>JBDTNP010000427.1:0-7394 GCA_039933695.1 Betaproteobacteria bacterium
CGCGCTCGTTCGGGTTGTTGAACTTGAAGCCTTCGTTCAGGCCTTCGCGGACGAAGTCGAGCTGCGTGCCGTCGATGTAGGCCAGGCTCTTGGGATCGATCAAGAGCTTGACGCCGTGGTCCTCGAAGACGATGTCCTCCGGGGCCACCTCGTCGACGTACTCGAGCTTGTACGCGAGGCCCGAGCAGCCGGTCGTCTTCACGCCCAGGCGCACGCCGACGCCCTTGCCACGCCTGGACAGGTAACGCGTGACGTGCCGCGCCGCGGCTTCGGTCAGGGAAACAGCCATGTCAGTGGGCGGGCGCTGCGTGCTTCTTCTTGTAGTCTTCGACCGCCGCCTTGATGGCGTCCTCGGCCAGGATGGAGCAGTGGATCTTGACGGGCGGCAGCGCGAGCTCCTCGGCGATCTGGCTGTTCTTGATCGATGCGGCCTCGTCCAGCGTCTTGCCCTTGACCCATTCGGTCACCAGCGAACTCGACGCGATGGCGGAGCCGCAGCCGTAGGTCTTGAAGCGCGCGTCCTCGATGACGCCTGTGACGGGGTTCACCTTGATCTGCAGCTTCATCACGTCACCGCAGGCGGGCGCGCCGACCATGCCGGTGCCGACCGCGGCGTCGTCCTTGGCGAACGAGCCGACGTTGCGCGGGTTTTCGTAGTGATCCAGTACCTTGTCGCTGTATGCCATGAGAATCTCCAGTTACCGCATAGACATCTGTTGCTGCGTCCGGATTGAGGGGCGGCGACAGCCGCACCTCGAACCCGGACAGTTATTGCGTCGGCTCAGCTGACGCAATAACAACTAATGGGCGGCCCACACCACCGTATCCAGATCGATCCCTTCCTTGAACATTTCCCACAGCGGCGACAGCTCGCGCAGCTTGTCGATCTTCCGCTTCAACAGATCGATCGTGTAATCGACCTCTTCCTCGGTCGTGAAGCGGCCGACGGTGAAACGAATCGAGCTGTGCGCCAGCTCGTCGCTGCGGCCCAGCGCGCGCAGCACATACGACGGCTCGAGCGACGCAGATGTGCACGCCGACCCCGACGACACGGCAACGTCCTTGATCGCCATGATCAAGCTCTCGCCTTCGACGAAATTGAAACTGACGTTCAGGTTGTGCGGGACGCGGCGCTCCATGTCGCCGTTCAGATGCGCTTCCTCGATCTGCGACAGGCCCTGCCACAGCTTGTCGCGCAGCATCCGTATGCGATCGTTGTCGGTCGCCATCTCGAGCCGCGCCAGCCGGAACGCCTCGCCCATCCCGACGATCTGGTGCGTCGGCAGGGTGCCCGACCGCATGCCGCGCTCGTGACCGCCTCCGTGCATCTGCGCTTCGATGCGCACGCGCGGCTTGCGCCGGACGAACAGCGCGCCGACGCCTTTCGGGCCATAGGTCTTGTGCGCCGAGAAACTCATCAGGTCGACCTTCAGCGCCGACAGATCGACCGGGATCTTGCCGGTCGCCTGCGCCGCGTCGACGTGGAAAATGATGCCGCGACTGCGGCAGAGCTCGCCGATCGCCGGGACGTCCTGGATGACCCCGATCTCGTTGTTGACGAACATCACCGATACAAGACTCGTGTCCGGCCGCAGCGCCGCCTTGAATGCTTCGAGGTCGAGCAGGCCGTCGGGCTTGACGTCGAGATAGCTGACTTCGAAGCCATCGCGTTCGAGCTCGCGCATCGTGTCGAGCGTAGCCTTGTGCTCGGTCTTGACGGTGATCAGGTGCTTGCCCTTGTCCTTGTAGAAGTGCGCGGCGCCCTTCAGCGCGAGATTGATCGACTCGGTCGCGCCCGAGGTCCAGACCAGCTCCTTCGGATCGCAATGGACGAGCTTCGCGACTTCCTCGCGCGCTTCCTCGACCGCCTTTTCGGTTTCCCAGCCGAACGCGTGCGAACGCGAGGCCGGATTGCCGAAATGCTCGGTCAAGTACGGAATCATCTTGGCCGCGACGCGCGGATCCACCGGCGTCGTCGCCGAATAATCGAGATAAATCGGCTTCTTCATCGTGGTCTCGAATGCCCTCAGCTGCCCTCAGGTTCCCTATGCCACCGGCGCCGGCTCGGACTTCTTGCCGGCCAACGCGCGGTGATCCTGCAACACGTTGACTTCGCGCTTGTCCTGCTGCCGCACCAGCTGCTCGAGCGACACCGAATGCAGGAACGAGAAGATGTGCGTGTTGAGGCTCGCCCAGAGCTCGTGCGTCATGCAGCGCCTGTCGTCCAGGCAATTTTCCTTGCCGCCGCACTGTGTCGCGTCGATCGGCTCGTCGACCGCAAGGATGATGTCGGCGACCGAAACCGCGGTGGCGTCGCGGGCGAGGTTATAGCCGCCGCCGGGGCCGCGCACGCTGTCGACCAGGCCATGCCGGCGAAGCTTGCCGAACAACTGCTCGAGGTAGGACAGGGAAATCTTTTGCCGCTCGGATACGGCGGCCAGGGTCACCGGCCCCTTGCCGTTGTGCATCGCCACGTCAATCATCGCCGTCACGGCGAACCGTCCTTTGGTCGTCAGTCTCATGATCGCCTGCCTTCTTTCCCTGGTCGCTTCCCGCTTTTCATAGCTAAATTGTATAATTCCCGACCAGTTTAGTCAACTAAAAACCCTACTAGTTCAGTCAAGTAAGCGGGTCAGCTGGGCCGGGTCGAAGCGGTCGGCCGTCGCCTTGGCATCGCTGCAATCGACACCCTCCTGCTGCAGGTGGTCGATCAGCTTCTGCATCCGCTCATCGGTCGCGGCCGCATGGTCGAGCAGCGAGTGGATGGCCTGCACCATGGGATCGTTCATGTCCGGCCCGATCCCGTAGGCGGAAAAGCCGATCCGGGCCGCCTGTGCCTCGCGCCGGACCGCGTCGTCGCCGGTCAGGATGCGCGCCGGGATACCGACCGCCGTTGCGCCGGCCGGGACGTCCCGTACGACCACGGCGTTGGACCCCACTTTGGCCCCGTCGCCGACCAGGATAGGCCCCAGGACCTTGGCCCCGGCACCCAGCACCACGTCACGCCCCAACGTCGGGTGCCGCTTGCCCGCCTTCCACGAAGTCCCGCCCAAGGTGACGCCATGGTAGAGCGTGCAGTCGTCGCCGATTTCGGCGGTTTCGCCGATGACGACGCCCATTCCGTGGTCGATGAACACGCGCCGGCCGATGGTCGCGCCCGGGTGGATCTCGATTCCGGTCAGCCAGCGCGCCCAGTGCGACAGCCAGCGCGCGAGCCAGCGCGCGCCGCCACGCCATAGGCGGTTGCTCACTGCGCGGTGCCATACCAGCGCATGCAAGCCCGGATAGCAGGTCAGCACCTCCCACGAGGTGCGGGCGGCGGGATCGCGCTCGAATACGACGGCGATGTCTTCACGGAGTCGGTCGAACATACGGCGATGGTGCCATATCCGACCGAATCACTCAACTATTGACCTTGCTGATCAAGCCGGGAATCAGCGCAGCAGAATCGCGGCGACCACCAGACCGGCGGTGGCCAGTCCGACCAGCACCGTGTAGGAGGTAAAGAGGACGAAAGCCCGCACCAGCAGTCCTGCCCACGAGCCGCCGTAGACGTTGCGCATCGACAACAGCAGATAGAGCGCGATCACCCACAAACCAATCGCTATCGCCATAGTGCGGCCCAGAACCAGCAGCATGACCGTCGCCGCGACGAAGACGAAGGCGTGGTCGTACGCAGCGAAGACCAGGTGCTCGCCGTACAGCCGCGGACGGCGCGGATACCCCCGGCGGCGCCCGAGGTAGACGAGCTTCAGCAGCAGCGCGAACGCAGGCAGCAGCACGAATAGCGCGTACGGCGCGTAGCGCAGCATCCCGTCGCCCAGCTGCTCGGCTTTTTCGCTCCTGGAGAGATTGTTGAACCGGTTCCAGCGGTTTTGCAGCGCCTGCGATCCGAACACGTCGTTGCCGCCGAGTTGCACATTGAATCCCTTGTCCGGCGACATATATTTGGCCTCCTCAGGCGCATCGGGGTGGGCCTCGAAAATATCGATCGGCGCCACCAGCAGTCGCGTGACGGCGAAAAATATCAGCGTCGCGAACAGGTACAGGCGCGCCGGTCGGATATAGCGGCGGCGACGCCCGGCCAGGTACTCGCGCGTCAGGAATCCAGGGCGCGCCAACAGCGCGAAGACGGTCCGCCAGAAGCGGCCATCGAGGGCGACATAGCGTCCGGCCGCTTCGCGCAGGAACTCGCGCAGCGTCGGCAGGCGCAATGCTGTCTCCTGGCCGCACGTCGCGCAATACGCGCCGCCTGCCGGTGCACCGCAGTTGCGGCAGATCTGCGGTGCCATCTCTTCGGCTCGTGAGTGGGTCGTCGCCGCCATTCACTCGGCCTTGCGCGTGCGCTGAAGGCGCTCGTCGATCCGCGCCAGGATACCGCGCAGGATGTTGACCTCCTCCTTTTCCAGTCGGGCACGCGCGAACAGCCGCCGCAAGCGCGGCAACAAGCGTTTGGGCTGCGCGGGCCGCAGAAAGTCGAGCGCGACCAGCGTACGCTCGCCGTGCTCGAACAGGCGCGCGATCTCGTCCTGCGTCGCGGGCTCGAACGCCGGAGCGCGCCAGACCTCGCCGGCGCCGGCCGCGACGCGCAATTCGTAGGCGGCGACCTGGACCGCGGCCGCGAGATTGAGCGACGAGAACGCCGGGTCCGACGGAATCGTCGCGACCAGCTGGCAGCGCGCGAGCTCCGCATTCGACAGGCCGGACATCTCGCTGCCGAAGACCAGCGCGACCTCGCCGCGCGCCGCATAGGCCAACGCCTCCTGCGCAGCGGCGCGCACCGGCAGCGCGCCGCCGGCGAACTCGCGCCGCCGCGCCGAAAATCCGATCGCCAGCGCGGCGCCGGCCAGCGCCTCGTCGAGCGTTGCGACGATGCGCGCGGCACGCAGGATATCGGTCGCGCCCGAAGCGAGCGCATCGGCCTCGGGATCGGGAAAGCGCTGCGGCGCCACCAGGGTCAGTCGGGAAAGTCCCATCGCGCGCATCGCGCGCGCGGAGGCGCCGATGTTGCCCGGATGGCTGGTCGCACACAGGACGATGCGGATGCGCGACAGCGCATCGCTTTTCGCTTGCGAATAGACGACGGATGGCTCGGGTGCGTCCGTCATGCGGCGTCGGAAGGCTCCGTTTGCAGGTAGAATGCGCGACGATTGTTCTTTATGCGCCGCTCGCGCGTCGGCGCGAAAGCGGTGAACCCGAATGCACCCGATGCTCACCACCGCGGTCAAGGCCGCGCGCCGCGCCGGCGGCATCATCAATCGCGGCGCGCGCGATCTGGACCGGCTTGTCGTCACTGCCAAGGGTCCGAAGGATTTCGTCAGCGAGATCGATCGCGCCGCCGAAGCGGCAATCGTCGATACACTGCACGCCACCTATCCCGACCATGCGATTCTAGCAGAGGAAGGCACGGCCGAAGGCGCGAACACGGCATCCGAGCATCTGTGGATCATCGATCCGCTCGACGGCACGACCAATTTCCTGCACGGCTTTCCGCAGTACTGCGTTTCGATCGCCTTGCAGCACAAGGGACAGATTACGCAGGGCGTGATTTACGATCCGGTGCGCAACGATCTTTTCACCGCGACCCGCGGCCGCGGCGCGTTTCTCAACGATCATCGGCTGCGCGTGTCGCGCCGGCAGCATCTGAAGGAGTGCCTGGTCGGCACCGGCTTTCCGTTTCGCGACGGCAGCGATCTGGAAACCTATATCGCGATGATGCGAGCGATGATGCAGCAGACGGCGGGCCTGCGCCGGCCCGGGTCGGCGGCGCTGGACCTGGCCTACGTCGCCGCCGGGTATTACGACGGATTCTGGGAGGTGGGTCTCAATGCCTGGGACGTCGCGGCCGGCAGCCTGCTGATCGTCGAGGCCGGCGGCCTGGTCGGCGATCTGGCCGGCGAAGGCGGCTATTTGCGCGGGGGCCAGATAGTGGCCGCGAATCCGCGGATATTCGCCCAAATGGTCAAGGTGCTGGCCCCTTTCCAGGCATCGCTCCGAGTCGTAGCCAACAAGAAAGCCTGAGTTTTCGCCTGAGCGGGCAGGCCCGCTTGCCCGGCGGCATTGTTGTTTCCAGGCGCCAAATCCTGACAAAGGTCGGTTTTGCCGCGCAATCGGCATGACAATCCCAATGTCATTGTGTACGATGAGCCGCACTGCAACGCGCCGCGTGGCGGCAGCCGTTGCGGGAAACATCCGGACTGGGAGCGACCGATGGTTCGACGATGGCTGCAAGGCCTTGTGCTGCTGGGCCTGTTGGGGACGATTGCCTGTGCCGCGCGGGCCGAGACGATCTCGCGCATCCGCGTGATGCTGCATCCGTACACGGCCGCACAGGGCGCGCTTCCCGACGCCGCGCTCGCCCGTCTGCAGACGCTCGCCGGCATATCGCTGCACCTAGCCGCGACGACCCGCACCGGCGGCCTCGAGCTCGATCTCGCCCAGCCGCTCGACCGTCCGACGGTCAACGCGCTGGTTTCGCGATTGCGTTCCGACCGCAGTGTGCTGTGGGCCGAGTCGGTCTCGACCGACTTGTCGCGAGCGCAATCGGTCGGCGCGAGCACTGCGAGCACTGAGCTCGGCGACAAGCTGATGCTGCGTCTGGCCGGCGATCCTGCCCCCGACTGGTCGACCCTGTTGCCGCGCTGGAGCGCGATCGTCGGGGCGCCGCTCGCCGTCGACCATCAGGTCGGCAGCATCTGGGTTCTGAAGCTGCAGAACAAGGTCACTCAGGACAGCCTGGCTACGATGGCCTCGTTGCTGCAGACCGACCCCGTCGTGCAGTACGCCGACCCGGTGCGCCGGGCCACGGCGAAGCTCGTGCCCAACGACGCGAAATACAACGAGCAATGGGCGCTGTCCGACGCCGTCGGTGGCGTCAATGCGCCGGCCGCCTGGGACCTGCAGACCGGCAGCGCTTCGACGGTCGTCGCGGTGATCGACACCGGCATCACCCAACATCCGGAGCTTGCCGGACGCGTGCTCCCCGGCTACGACTTCATCAGCGATCCGGCATCGTCCAGCGACGGCAACGGTCGCGACAACGACGCCTCCGATCCCGGCGACGGCACCGCGGACGGCGAATGTGGCGGCGGCGTGCCGGGCGAGGCGAGTTCGTGGCACGGCACGTTCGTCAGCGGCATCATCGCCGCGAATTCCAACAATGGCGCCGGCATCGCCGGCCTCAACTGGAACGCCAAGATCCTGCCGGTGCGCGTGCTGGGCAAATGCGGCGGCACGTTCGAAGACATCACCGCGGGTGTGCTGTGGGCGGCCGGCCTTCCGGTCGCCGGCGCGCCGCCGAATCCGAATCCGGCGCGCGTCATCAACATGAGCCTGGGCGGTGCAACGCCCTGCGCGCAGGCATTGCAGGACGGGATCAACCTCGCGCTGGCGCA
>JBDTNP010000428.1:0-6683 GCA_039933695.1 Betaproteobacteria bacterium
GACCAGCCTCCGCTCGCCGTCGACGACGAGCAGCTGACTGACTTTCGGCGGCGTTTCCATCAGCTCGACGCAGTCTATCGCCAGCAGGTCGGCGGCGATCGTGCGCGGGTTTCGGGTCATCAGCTCGGCGACCCGCGCGGCGCTGAAGTCCCGTACGCGACTTAAGCTGCGACGCAAATCGCCGTCGGTGAAAATGCCGGCAACGCGCTGCTCGGCGTCGACGACCGCGGTCATGCCCATGCCCTTGCCGCTCATCTCGACGACAGCGTCGGCGAGCGACGCATCCGCGGCCACCATCGGCAGGGCGACGCCGGTACGCATGACGTCGCGCACGCGGGTGAGCAGCCTTCGCCCCAGCGTGCCGCCAGGATGCGAACGGGCGAAGTCCTCGACCGAAAAGCCGCGCGCGTCGAGCACCGTCAGCGCCAGCGCGTCGCCCAGCGCCAGCGCGGCGGTGGTGCTCGCCGTCGGCGCGAGGCCGAGCGGACAGGCTTCGCTGTCGACGCTGGCATCCAGATGAATGTCGGCCGCATGAGCGAGCGACGATTGCTCGTTGCCGGTCAGCGCAATTAGCTTGGCGCCCTGGCGCTTCAGGTGCGGAATCAGCACCAGCAGCTCGTCGGTCTCGCCGGAATTGGACAGCAGCAGCACGACGTCGTCGGGGGTGATCATGCCGAGGTCGCCGTGACCCGCCTCTGCAGCGTGAACGAAGAATGCCGGCGAACCGGTCGAGGCGAGCGTTGCCGCGAGCTTGCGCGCGATGTGGCCCGACTTGCCGATGCCGGTGACGACGACGCGGCCGCGACAGCCGTAGATCGCGCCAGCCGCGGCCACGAAGTCGTCGCCGAGACGATGCTGCAGCACATCGATCGCCATCGCCTCGGTGGCCAGCACGCTGCGGCCAAGTGCGAGCGCACGCGCGGCGTCGACGCCAGGCGCGGCAGCGGGCGCGGCCGGGGCGTGGGCGCGGATCGGCGTCGGCATGCGGCCAGTATACCGTCACTTAGAAAGCGCACGCTCTGTGCTACATTCGCACGGCGCTCGCGCACCGGGCGAGCCGGTGGCAGGGGCGCGCATTGTCGTCTCCCGCGGCTGCTGCGCGCACGCAAAAGATGACCCATACCCTGCAACTGATACTGCTGTTGCTCGCCGCATCGGTCGTCGCGGTGGTCCTCTGCCGGCTGGCGCGGCTGCCGCCTATCCTCGGCTACCTCGCGATCGGCATCGCGGTCGGGCCGCATGCACTGGGATGGGTGCCCGACGACGCCAACGTGCGCGATCTGGCCGAATTCGGCGTGGTATTCCTGATGTTCTCGATCGGCCTCGAATTCAGCCTCCCCCAGCTCAAGACGATGCGCCGGGCGGTGTTCGGATTGGGACTGGCACAGGTCGCGATCACGACCCTGGTGGCGATGGTCGGCCTGCATTTCCTTCGCTTCAGCTGGCTTGCCGGGTTCGCGCTCGGCGGTGCGCTGGCGATGAGCTCGACCGCGATCGTGTCGAAACTGCTGGCCGAACGCTCCGAGCTCAACTCGCCGCACGGACGTGACGTGATGGGCATCCTGCTGTTCCAGGACCTGGCGGTGGTCGCGTTCCTGATCGCGGTGCCGACCCTGGCCGAGGGCGGAGCGGACCTGTGGAAACCGCTGGCGATCGCTGCGGGCAAGGCCGCCGTGGCGCTCGCCGCGATCCTGTTCTTCGGCCAGAAGGTGATGCACGGGTGGTTCTACATCGTCGCCCGGCTGCGCTCGCCGGAGCTGTTCATGCTCAACGTGCTGCTGGTCACGCTCGGGCTGGCGGCGCTGACCGAGCTGGCCGGGCTGTCGTTCGCGCTGGGTGCGTTTCTCGCGGGCATGCTGATCGCGGAAACCGAATACCGCTACCAGGTCGAAGAAGACATCAAGCCGTTTCGCGATGTCCTGCTCGGCCTGTTCTTCGTCAGCGTCGGCATGTATCTCAACCTGGGGATCGTCTTCGACCATCTCGCCTGGGTGCTGCTGCTGCTGATCGGTCCGGTGCTGGCCAAGCTGGTCCTGATCGTCATTCTCGCCAGGGCGTTCCGTTCGCCGCTGGCCACGGCTTTGCGCACCGGTTTCTATCTAGCGCAGGCCGGCGAGTTCGCGATCGTGCTGCTGGCATTGAGCACCGATCTGCACATCCTGGATGCGACGTTTCCGCAACTGGTGCTCGCGGCGATGGTTCTGTCGATGCTGGCGGCGCCGTTCATGATCCAGATGGCCGAGCCGCTGGTGCGCCGGATGACGGCCAACGACTGGCTCGCCCGCGCGGCCCAGGTGACGCAGATCGCCGCGCGCACGATCTCCCGCCAGGATCATGTGCTCGTCTGCGGCTACGGGCGCAGCGGTCAGAATCTCGCCCGACTGCTGGAAGCCGAGGGCATACCTTTTCTTGCGCTGGACTCCGATCCGCAGCGCGTCGCCGAGGCGGCCACCGGCGGCGGCAACGTCGTCTATGCGGACGCTGGCCGGCGCGAAGCGTTGACGGCAGCCGGCCTGCAGAAGGCGCGCGCCGTGGCGATCACATTCACCGACACCGCGATCGCGATCAAGATTCTGCACCACGTGCAGCACACGCGGCCCGAGGTTCCGGTCATCGTGCGCACGTTCGACGATACCGAGCTCGACCGGCTGCTGAAGGCGGGCGCGGCCGAGGTCGTGCCGGAAACCCTCGAAGGCAGCCTGATGCTTGCGTCGCATTCGCTGCTGCTGCTGGGCGTGCCGCTCAACCGCGTGCTGGCGCGCATCCAGGCGGTGCGCGAGGAGCGCTACAGCATCTTCCGCGGCTTTTTCCACGGTGCGACCGACGCCGCCGACGCCGAGGACAATCTCCAGCCGCGGCTGCACTCGGTGCTGCTCAGCGAGCGCTCGACCGCGGTCGGCAAATCGCTCGCCGAGATCGAGCTGAACGGGCGCGTCGAGATCAACAGCGTGCGGCGGCGCGGCGCGCGGGCCGCGGCGCCGGCGCCGGACTTCCGCTTCGAGGCCGGCGACGTCCTGGTGCTGCTGGGCAAGCCCGGCGATCTCGCGTTCGCCGAGCGGCGATTGCTTCGCGGCTGAACGCGCTTACACGGAGTTACACTTGCGAGCCGCATGTCGTTGTTGCGTTGCGGCGAACGGGCTACAATCAGCGTCCCTCCCGGATTTCCCAACCGTTCCGATGCCGGTCGCCGCTACCGCGGATTCGCATGCCAGCTTAAGCCCGACGCGCCGGCTGAACCCTGCCGCGGCGGCGATCGAGCTTGCCGACGTGTCGTTCGCCTACGATACGCGGCCGATTCTGCGTGGAATCACGATGACCGTGCCGCGCGGAAAAATCGTCGCCATCATGGGCGCGAGCGGATCGGGGAAGACGACGATTCTGCGCCTGATCGGAGGCCAGCTTAAGCCCAAGAAGGGCAAGGTGCTGGTCGGCGGGCAATCGGTCTCCGATCTCGAGCCCGATGCGCTCTACGCGCTGCGCCGCAAGTTCGGCATGCTGTTTCAGTTCGGCGCCTTGTTCACCGACATGACGGTGTTCGAGAACATCGCCTTCCCGATGCGCGAGCACACCGACCTGCCCGAATCGATGATCCGCGACCTGGTGCTGATGAAGCTCAACGCGGTGGGTTTGCGCGGCGCTGCGCAGCTGATGCCGTCCGAGTTATCCGGCGGCATGGGCCGCCGCGTCGCGCTCGCGCGTGCGATTGCGCTCGACCCGATGCTGGTGATGTACGACGAGCCGTTCGCCGGTCTCGATCCGATTTCGCTGGCGATCGTCGGGCAGCTGATCCGACGGCTCAACGACGCGCTGGGCATCACCTCGATCGTCGTGACGCACGACGTCTACGAGTCGTTGAAGATCGTCGATTACCTGTATTTTGTCTCCGAAGGAAAGATCGTCGCCAGCGGCACGCCCGACGAGGTGCGCGCGTCGAGCGATCCGTTCGTCCGCCAGTTCGTCGACGGGCAGCCCGATGGGCCGGTGCGCTTCCACTACCCGGCGCCGCCCTACCACAAAGCCCTGCTTGCCGATGTCGAGTGACGCGATGAGCGACCTCGCGCTGGCGCTGCGCCGGCTAGGAGGCACGGTGACCGGCGGCGTTGCGCGGCTGGGGTACATGGCTCGCTTCCTCGGCGCCATCCTGTGGTACACGCCAATGGCGTTGCGCCGCCTGCACCTGACGGTGCGCGAGATCTATTTTTCCGGCGTTCTGTCGCTGGTAATTATCCTGATGTCGGGACTTTTCGTCGGCATGGTGCTTTCGCTGCAAGGGTACGAGGTGCTCCGCCGGTACAGCGCGCAGGAGCAGCTCGGCATCGTCGTTGCGCTTTCGCTGGTCAAGGAACTCGGACCGGTGATCGGCGGTCTGCTGTTTGCGAGCCGGGCGGGTTCCGCGATCACCGCCGAGATCGGACTGATGAAGGCCACCGAGCAACTGTCGGCGATGGAGATGATGGCGGTGGACCCGATCGCCCGAGTCGTCGCGCCACGGTTCTGGGCGGGGGTGATCTCGATGCCGCTGCTCGCTGCGCTCTTCTCGGCATTCGGGATCTTCGGCGGCTACCTGATCGGCGTGCGGGTGATCGGTATCGACGCCGGCGCGTTCTGGGGACAGATGCAGGCAGGGGTCAAAGTCTGGCCGGATATTACCAACGGCATCATCAAGAGCATCGTCTTCGGAGCCGCGGTGTCGCTGATCGCGGTCCTCGAAGGCTACGATGCGAAGCCGACGGCGGAAGGCGTGTCGAGTGCGACTACGAGAACCGTCGTCGTGTCTTCATTGGCGATACTCGCGCTTGATTTCGTGCTGACGGTGTTCATGTTCAGGGGAGTCGGTCTATGAATCGTGCCGCGATCGACCTTTGGGTCGGCGTGTTCGTCGCCGTCGGCCTCGGCGCGATATTGTTTCTCGCGCTGAAGGTCGGCAACCTGCTGACGCTGGACCAGACGCCCAGCTACCACGTCGAGGCGAGCTTCGACAACATCGGCGGGCTGAAGGTGCGCTCGCCGGTGAAGGCCGCCGGCGTCGTCGTCGGCCGCGTCGAATCGATCCGGCTCGATCCGAAGACGTATGCGGCGATGGTCACGATGCGGATCGATCGCGACTATTCGTTCAGCAAGGACACGATCGCTTCGATCAACACCTCGGGCCTGCTCGGTGAAGTGTACGTGGGTCTCGATGCGGGAGGCGACGCGGCGATGCTCAACGACGGCGATCGCATCGCCAAGACGCAATCGGCAGTGGTCATCGAGAAGCTGATCAGCCAGTTCCTGTTCGACAAGGCGGCACAAGGAGGCGCCGGCAAATGAATTCTTCCGCCCGCAGCATCGCCTCGACGCTCGCCATGGCCTGCGCGCTGCTGGCCGGGTGTGCGACGACGCAGTCGCGCGTCGATCCGTTCGAGCCGTGGAATCGCGCGATGTATCAGGTCCACGAAGCGGTCGATGGCGCCTTGATCAAGCCCATCGCGGAAGGCTATGTCAGATCGGCGCCCGCGCCGGTGCGAACCAGCGTGTCGAATTTCTTCGGCAACATCGACGACCTGTTCAGCGGCATCAACCACGTGCTGCAGGGCAAGAAGGAGCGCGCCGGCGACGATTTCGGCCGGGTGCTGCTCAATTCGACGTTCGGCATCGCCGGCATCTTCGACCCGGCATCCGACATGGGGATCACCAAGGACAAGACCGATTTCGGCATCACATTCGGCAAATGGGGCGCGCCGCAGGGTCCGTACTTCTTCGTGCCGCTGTTCGGGCCGACGACGGTTCGTGACGGCACCGGGTGGCTGGTGCGAATTTATGCCAACCCCATCGGCTATATCGACGACGTCCGGCTGCGGAATTCGCTGTACGGTCTCAACTATCTCGATACAAGAGCGCAGCTGCTGAGCGCCGAAGGCGTGCTCGAAGCCGCGGCGCTCGACAAGTATCGCTATCTGCGCAACGCGTATCTGAGGGCCCGCCGCTACCAGGTCTACGATGGCAAGCCGCCGCCGGAAGACGAAGAGGAATGAGCAGGCACGGCATTAGCGCGCTGGCGCGAGGATTGCCGGCCGGTTTTCAGTGCATCAATATTCGACGAGGTTCATGATGATTTACCGATGGGTGGCGCTGTTGTTCGCCGCGTCCCTGGCGCTGACGGCGCAAGCGCAGGAAGCGCCCGACGTTCTGGTCAAGCGCGTCGCCGAAGACGTGCTGCAGACGATACGCGGCGACAAGGATCTGCAGGCGGGAAACCAGGCGAAGGTCAAGCAGCTGATCGAGAGCAAGCTGGCGCCGAATTTCGACTTCCCGCGCATGACCGCGCTGGCGATGGGAAAGAACTGGCGCAGCGCGACGCCCGAGCAGCAGAAAATCCTGACCGATGAATTCCGGACCTTGCTGGTGCGCACCTACTCCGGCGCGCTGTCCAACTATCGCGACAACACGATGGACTACGCGCCGCTGCGGATGAACCCGGGCGACACCGACGTCATCGTGCGCACGTCGGTGCGCCGGCCCGGGCAGGCGCCGGTCGAGATCGACTACAGCATGGCGAAGTCGCCCGAGGGCTGGAAGGCGTACGACGTCATCGTCGCTGGCGTGAGCCTGGTGACCAACTACCGCGACGAGTTCAACGATGCGATCAAGCGTTCCAGCGTCGACGGCCTGATCAAGATGCTGACCGACAAGAACAAGGGGCC
>JBDTNP010000429.1:0-5105 GCA_039933695.1 Betaproteobacteria bacterium
CCAGCTGACGTCCGGCGCGTTGTCGGGAACCGGCCGCCCAACCTCGTTACTGTCTTCGAGCTCGGCCAGCAGCGCTTCGATGACAGAGCGAAACGTGGGATCGCCGTGCGTCACCGGCATGACCAGCAGCGAAACGATCAGGCCGTGTGCCGGCGGAATATCGTTCCAGCGGCACGATAGGCCGGTAAGGTCGGGGCGCTCTCCGGGCTCGGCGGCTTGCAGCGTGAAGCGCCCGGCCTTCATCGCGCGCTCCGCCCACGCGAGTCCGCCGCCCGAGAACATCGCATACGACACGTGCTTCGACGGCCCGAAGCGCGCGACGCTCGCCGTCAAGCCTTGCTCGCTGATGGCCGCGACCGGCACCAGCGCCGCACGCAGCGTGAGATCGAGCTCGTCGCGGGCCCACGCGGCCGTCGCCGCCAGGACGGACGAAGCGGTCGACCGATCGCACGCGGGCACGGCGAAGCTGGCGCCATCGCCGCCGAAAACGTAAGGGAACTTGCGGCCCTGAAGCGCATTGCCCAGCCCCGAGATCACCGAGGCGCCGGCGGTATTCACCGATTTATAGCGGCCCGCGGCAATCGCCTTGGTCGAATCGACGACGTCGGTAAGCCCGATCAGCCAGTCATCCGGAAGCGGCCGGTAGCGCGCCGGATCCATGATGTTGGCGAATCCTTCGAAAACCGGCAGTCGATCGTAGAAGTCGGCGTTGTCCGGCATGGTCTGATGCGATCGCGAGACGATCTCGGAAGCGCATCATAACCGGGAGTAGTTTGCCCGCGCAGCCGTCGCAGGCGGCAGTGCGCGGCGAGCCGGGCATTCGTCCGCGCGACTACCCGGCCAATGTCGCGCTACAACTGATGCTCGACGTCATCGTGCCCGCGCTGCTCGAACTCGGCGTCGCCACGCGTCCGCCGCGTCAGCCGGTTCGCGCGCGCCCCGTTGCGTTCGTCGAGGCTCCACGGGCCGCCGCCGGCAACGGCAAAATACAGAAACACGAAGGTATAGACAGCAGCGAGCTCACCGCCGTTGAGTATCGGCAGCAGGCCTCGAGGCTGGTGCGCCATGAAGTAGGCAACGGCCATTTCGCCCGACAGGATGAACGCGACCGGACGCGTGAACAGTCCGATCAGCAGCAGAAAGCCACCGAGCAGCTCGAGCAGACCGGCTATGCCGACCAGCGACATAAGCTGCACATTGTCGAACGAAGCCACATGCGGGATGTGCAACAGCTTCGCCGAACCGTGCATCAGGAGCAGCCCGGCGACGACGATTCGCAAGACGCTCTGCAGTCGCGGTGTCCAGATCGAAAAAAAATCATTGTCCTGGTTCATATTTTGATCTGCTCCTGATAGGAAATTTCTGCCGGAACCTGATATCCGAAGGTTCGACAGCGGAAACGGCGGCGGGTTGCGCCAGGGGCAGCCAGGCCAACGGCCCAGCATCCCGCCGACCGCCGGCCAGGCGCTCAGTTCGTTGGGCGCCCATCGACAGCCGGCGCCAGCCCGCTTCGGATGGCGATCATCCGCTGTTGCGCAAGCCCGCGGCCAGCCCGTTGATCGTCAGGTGAATGCCCCGCTTGGTTCGGATGTCGGTCTGGCCCGCCCGGTAACGGCGCAACAACTCGACCTGAACATGATTGAGCGGATCGAGGTAGGGAAAACGATTGCGGATGCTGCGCGCGAGCGTCGGATTGTCGTCGAGCAGTCTGCTCTGGCCGGTCACCTGCAACAGCCAGTGCACGGTGCGCCGGTGCTCGGCCACGAGCCCCGGATAGATCGCTTCGCGCACCGCAGGATCGGTCACCAGGTCCGCGTAGCGCGAGGCAATCGCGAGATCGGTCTTGGCAAGCACCATGCTCATGTTCGACAGCATGCTGCGGAAAAACGGCCAGCGCCGGTGCATGTCGCGCAGCGTCGCCATGCGCCCGTCGCGCGCCTCGGGTTTTTCGGCGAGCCAGGCTTCGACCGCCGTGCCAAAACCGTACCAGCCGGGCAGGGTCAGGCGGCACTGGCTCCAGCTGAATACCCACGGAATCGCGCGCAGGTCTTCGATGCGCTGCGACGGCCGGCGCGATGCCGGCCGGCTGCCGAGATTCAGCTCGGCGATTTCCGCAATCGGCGTCGAAGCGCGGAAATACGTCAGAAACTCCGGCGTTTCGTAGACCAGCGTGCGGTAAGCGTCGAACGCGAATCCGGACAGCGCATGCATCGCATCGTGAAAACCCTGCTCGTGGTCGGCATCGTCGTGATCGCGCACCAGCGTCGCCTCCAGCGTCGCGGCCACCAGCGTTTCGAGATTGCGCCGTCCGAGCTCGGGGTCCGAATACTTGCTGGCGATGATCTCGCCCTGCTCGGTCACCCGGATGGCGCCGTTCACGCTGCCATACGGCTGCGCCAGTATCGCCTCGTAGCTCGGTCCCCCGCCGCGGCCGACGGTCCCGCCTCGCCCGTGGAACAGGCGGAGCTTGATGTCGAAGTTGCGAAACGTATCGACCAGCTTGAGCTCGGCTTGATACAGCGCCCAGTTCGCCGTCACAAAGCCGCCGTCCTTGTTGCTGTCCGAATAGCCGAGCATCACTTCCTGCCAGCGACCGCGGCTCGCGAGCCAGCGCTGGTAGGAAGGCAGGCGAAACGCCGAAGCCATCACGTCGCCGCACCGCTCGAGATCGGCGATCGTTTCGAACAGCGGAACGATATTGACCGCAAGCCGGTTCGGCGTCAGCAGGCCGACTTCCTTCAGCATGACCGCCACTTCGAGCAGATCGGAAAGCGACTGGCATTTAGAGATCACGTAATTGGGCAGCGCCGGGGGGCCGAAGCGCCGGTGGATCTCCGCCGCGGCGTGGAGAATCGCGATCTCGCTCTGCAGCGTCGGCGAGCGCGCGACATGCGGCGTGTCGAGCAGGCGCGGGTTGCCGAGCTCGGCGATCAGCACGCGGACCCGCTGCGCTTCGTCCAGCGCGCCATAGTCGGAATGGACGCCGGCGCGCGCCAGGAGCTCACCGACGACTTCTCCGTGCACGTCGGAATTCTGGCGCAGGTCGAGCGCCGCAAGATGAAAGCCGAACACGCTGACGGCGCGACGAAGCAGCCGCAGGCGGCCGGCCGCCAGCTGCTCGGCGCCGTGCGTCGCCAGCGACTCCGCGATCGCGTCGAGGTCGGCGAGCAATTCGGCCGGCGCCCGGTACGGCCGCAGCGCGGCGTGCGGCGCGCGCGGCGGCGTGCAGTCGGCGAGCTCGCGCGCCGTCGCCGCGAGCCTCGCATAGATCCCCGTCAGCGCCTGCCGGTAGGGCTCGTCGCCGCGATGCGGATTCGGATCCCGCGCCGCGGCGGCAAGCGCCAGCAGGCCCTCGGTCGGCGCGACCAGGCGATTCGACAGCGACAGCTCTGCGCCGAGCTGATGGACCTCGCACAAATGATGGAGCAGAACGAGCGACGCCTGGGCGCGGCTCGCATATTGCAGGGTCTCCGCGACGACGAATGGATTGCCGTCGCGATCACCGCCGATCCACGAGCCCATCCGCAGCAGCGGCGGCGCAGCGAGCGACGCGCCGTACTCGCGCGCGAAGCGGTCTTCGAGCGCCGTATACAAGCGCGGAATCTCGTCGAGAAACGTATACCGGTAGTAAGCAAGGCCGTTGTCGATCTCGTCGCTGACCTGCAGCGTGGTCAAGCGGACCATCGCGGTCTGCCACAGCGACAGCACCTGGCGATAGAGCCCGGCCCGCATCGTTTCGTCCTCTTCCGGCGTCAGCGTGCTGCGGTCGCGCCATTGCAGCAGCCGGGCAATTTCGCGCTCGGCATCGAGAATGCTCTTGCGCTGGACTTCGGTCGGATGCGCGGTGAGCACCGGACTTACCAGCGCCTCGGCGAGGACGGCGCGCAATGCCGACTCGTCGATGCCGGCCGCGCGCAGCCGCTCCAGCGCATGGGCGATGCTTCCGGCCTGCGGCGGCGAGCCGGCGATCGCGTGCGCGCGCCGGCGCCGGTTCTGGTGGACGTCTTCGGCGATGTTGGCCAGATGCGAGAAATAGCTGAACGCGCGGACGACGTCGAGCGTTTGCGCAATCGGCAGCTCGTTCAGCAAGCCGGCGAGCTCGTCCTTGATCGACGGCGCATCGTCGGCCGAGGCGCGGCGCAGACCGATCGCGGTTTGCCGGATCGACTCGATCCGCGCATAGCCGCTCTCTCCCGTCTGGGCGCGCAGCACGTCGCCAAGCAGACGTCCCAGCAGACGCGTGTCCTCCTTGAGCGGCAAGTCCTTGTCGACGGCCGTATCCATTCGCATCAACCCTCGGATCGAAGTCCGATTGTATAAGTTTCCAACCGCGTCCCAATCGATTATTCTGCCTGCATCGAATCCTGGCATCGCCGACGCAACCAACGCAACCATGAGCACGCCGCAATCCGCAGCGCCGGTGCACGCGCTGGAAGAGCATCGCGCCGCGCTCGCTGGACGCACGCTGACCGAGCTGTTCGCCGCCGACGCCGACCGGTTTTCCCGGCTGTCGCTGTCGTGGGATCAGTGGCTGGCCGACTGGTCGAAGCAACGCGTGACGCCGCAGACGATGGATGCCCTCGTCGCATTTGCGCACGAGCGCAACCTGCCCGCATGGATCTCGGCGCTGTTCAGCGGCGAAAAAATCAACCTGTCCGAAGGCCGTCCGGTGTTGCATACGGCGCTGCGCCAGCAGGACGACACGCCGCTGTTGATCGATGGCGCCGACGTGATCGCGCAGGTTCGCGCCGCGCAGGCGCGCGTGCGCACGCTGGCATCGCAGGTTCGCGGCGGCTTGCGCCTCGGCGCGAGCGGCAGGCCGCTGCGTCATGTCGTAGCACTCGGCATCGGCGGCTCAGATCTCGGACCGAAGCTCGTCTGCGATGCGCTGGCCCAGCCGCGGAACAGTCGCGGCGACGGCGCCGACGTCGCATTCGTCTCCAACGTCGATCCCGAGCATCTGACGCGCGCGCTGGCCGGGGCCGATCCTGCGACGACCTTGTTCATCGTGACCTCGAAGACATTCACGACCGGCGAAACGCTGGCCAACGCACATGCCGCGCGCGCGTGGCTGGCGCAGGCGCTGGGCGCCGGCGGCGCGCTCG